>CBIHLW010000376.1:0-3479 GCA_966210755.1 uncultured bacterium | reverse complement strand
CGGCTGGAAATAAAAATAAGTACGCCTGTTATTCATACAGGCGTACTTATTTTTATTATTCATTTCCGGAATCCTGGCCTTGCTGATTTCTGCCACGTCTTCCACCGGAGCTCTGACCTCCTCTCCTTCCTATCTCACTCATGTGCTCCCGGTTGCGGCTAACGATCTCACCACCTTTTCTGCCTGCTTTGCGGGCTTCCTCACTATTCCACTCATGGGCAACACCCTGCCTGTGTGCGGCACGGCCACCCTCACTGGCTATTTGCTTTTGTCTTTCTGGACTCATGGCTGCAAAACCACGATTGCTTCTGCCGGCATTTCTTCCATTTTCATTTTCATTGTTAGAAGACTGCTGCCTGTCTGAAATCGGCTGTTCCATATCCATATTCTGATTTTCTGATTGTCCTCTTTGATCTGACATAACACACAACATTTAAAAGGTTAACTATTGAATTGGGTTCAAGCCAATCACAACAAAATAGTGCCGAACTCATTTAAAGGGGGATAATCGAGCTAGTGTGTAAAATCTGGTATAGAAATCAACAGTTTGTGTAATTAGGTGTGCAAGCGGCCTGAACAACGACTTACTTACCGGTAAGGTTATGGTTCTGCAAGCGGAACCGGTGGGTCTAATGCACGATCCTGAAATCTTTAAAATCCCCCGGAGGCAGACTACTCACCTCAACATGGGTAACAATAGCACCTGCAGGCCCCTGCCTGCACCAGTTTACAAAAGCTTCTATTTCCCTTTCATTACCACTTACTATAGCTTCAACATGGCCTTCCCTGGTATTTTTTATCTCACCGTATATACCGAGTTCCCTGGCCTGCTTTTTTGCAGATGCCCGGTAATAAACACCCTGCACTTTCCCTTTTATTATGACCTGGACGGTTGGCATAAGATTTTCGAAAATAAATAAAACAGGGTATGGATCCCAATACTAAAAAAAAAGACCATCCGGAAGAGAATGAACCCGGTGACACCACTCCGGCCTCAGGAGAAATCATAAAAAATCCGGACCCGAGGGCCAATGAAAATCTAACAGAAGAACAGGAAAACAATTCAACTTCAAAAGGTGCCGGCAGTGAGATCACGGATGGTGAAGCTGGTTAACCATAAAAAAAGATATATGAAAGAAAATAAAAACAACAAACAGGAAAACCAGGAAGAAACGCCCATTTACCTAACGGGTGACAGCACTTTGCAAACACCGGAAGAAGACCGCCGGGATTCTTCCCAGGGTGCAAAACAGGATACGGCCATGGAACCTTCAAAAGATGATCTTCATGAAACAAATGCAGACCGGTTTGCCGGAAGCGACCGGGCTGGTACTGCCGAAAGGAAAGACAATGATATGGATCCATCCAACAATGATGACTGACAGTTGATCAGCCCATCTTTTGATTTTGCATGGAACGGATCATCTGACCATAATCCCATTTGTAAAACATGGCATTAACCGTGGCCGCAATTCTTTTTGCACGGGTAGCTTCTGTTTTTGCACTATCGATCCACTTAGTAAAATAATTCCTGTGTCCGGAAGGGAGGCTGTTATAATAAAGGAATGCATCGGGTTCATCTTTAAGGCAGTCAATCAATTCAGCCGGTGGTTGAATTTTGTTATGATCTACTTCCATGGAAACTTTAACGGTAGCTCCTTTTTGTTTTTTGATGGCCTTCCGGATCGGGGCGTTCAGTGTCAGGATAAAATCCCCACCACCAAATGGTATCAAAGCCAGCAGTTCAAAAGAATAATTATCGAGACGGCCTTTCACCCTGAATCCTTTTTTATTACCCGGCTGCAGCTTGTTGGCCAGTTCAGCAGGAACCTCAATATATGTCCACCCGGTTTTCTCTCCCTGTTTATCAAATTTTTTTATGGTGGCCGTCCAGCTGATCATTAGTATTCGGTTTTATTTGCCAGCTGCATCCACTGTTTAAATACATGGTGTGCAGACTCAAGGGGCATATGAAAGAACGGGATCTGCCGCTGTTCATCCGGTTTGTCAATTTCATCATAAATAAACATATCATCAAAGCGGATAGCTGCTGCATCTGCCTTTGTATTTGCATAAATTACTCTGGCAGGTCTGGCCCAGTAAATAGCACCAAGACACATGGGACAGGGTTCACAACTTGTATAGATATCACAGCCGGTCAATTGAAAACTATTCAGATGCTTACATGCATTGCGGATAGCAACAACTTCAGCATGAGCCGTAGGATCATTTTCAGTAATTACACTGTTGCATCCCTCTCCTATGATCTCACCATCTTTTACTATCACACAGCCAAATGGCCCACCATTAAGATTTTCCATACCCTGCCTGGACAATTCAACCGCCCTTTCCAGGAATCTGAGGTCTACATTATTCATGGGTGCAATATAGAAAGTTTATAGTTTTTAGACCCGCGTTTCAAATCAAAAACAAGCACCAAAATAGCTGACATCATTGAATCTGCATTGGTTTCATAACTGGTATGACCCGGAGATGATTTGCTGCCGCTATAAGTTCCGTCTGACCGCTATATATATAAACTACCTTTTCAAATACCTTCCCTTCAGCAATTTTTCCAAAACATCATCTCTGTTTGTGCGGCTAATAGGAACATGGTGAACACCGATGGCGATATCATTTCCTTCGATATTATCAATTCTGGCAGCTGATACAATATATGATTTGTGGGTCCTGATAAATTTTTCTTCCGGTAAAAATTCTTCTATTCCTTTAAAGGTGAGGTAGGTAATATATTTTTTGCTGGTGGTATGTATGGCTACATAATTCTGAAGCGCTTCAATATAGAGGATATCATCATGAAACACCTTTATTAGTTTATTGTCGGCCCTGATGAAGAAATAATCTTCCTTTGACCCGGCAGCAAAACTGTTTTTTTGTCTTACTTCATAAAATTCTTTCACGCGCAATACAGCCTTTAGAAACCTTTCAAAGGAAATAGGTTTAACCAGGTAATCAATTGCATTGAGATCAAATCCATCAAGTGCGTATTGAGGATAGGCTGTTGTAAAAATAACAGGAGGGGGATTTTTCAGGCTTTTAAAAAAATCCAGTCCGGTGATCTTTGGCATTTGAATATCCAAAAATACCAGTTGAACCGCACCATTATTTAAAAGCTCCATGGCTTTCAGTGGTTCGTCAAATTCACCAGCCAGCTTCAGAAATTCCACATCAGCGATATATTCCCTCAAACCTTTCCGTGCCAGGGGCTCATCGTCAATCAGGATGCATGATATCTGTTGCATTAGTTATCAATTTTTATCTGCAGGTTCACATCAAACCAGCCATTATCATTTTCGATGTTCAATATATGCTGACCCGGATATAAAAGTTCCAGTCTTCTTTTCACATTTTCAAGTCCGATGCCACCTGTCCCAGCCACTGGCTTCATTTGTTTTCCGTCTGTTGTATTGCGAACGGTGAAATTCATTGTTCCATTCTGCTTTGAAATACGGATATGA
>CBIHLW010000375.1:0-3480 GCA_966210755.1 uncultured bacterium | reverse complement strand
ATCTGCGGACCCGCGGCCAGTTCCTCTTCAGTTAATTCCCTTGTGAAGGAATAACCTAAGGAATCAGAAGGATGCACGATCAGTGTATCGACCGAGCTTCGCCTGAGATAACCGGATTCATAATAAGTTTCCTGGTTGGATTGTTTATAGCTTATAATACTGCCTGCATCAGGCATAAAAAGCAATAAACCCTGGCTCAGGAAACCTGCTCTAACTAAGTTTTTTTTCAACATTGTTTTCGTGTTTGGTGAAACAATGCCGACCCTTAGACATGGATTAGGCTATCAATGGATGATTGGGAAATTATTCAATAGGTATTGGAAAAGATTTCATACGCAGGTCTTCCGGGGGACGGACAACAGGCTTTTCAAAGTCCGGAAAGATTTGGTGTTCTTCATTCGTATGAACATGGCAAAGCTAACAGGTGAATTTTCTAAATCATAGCTTTTCATCCCATGAAAATATACGCAGCATACATAAATCGTTGCAAACCATGGACATGACCATATGATATACCAAGCTGTTAATTAGTCAGCCCAACTGACACTATTGTAATTTGTGTTTAAATGAAAATCCGCCTAAATGATTTTTCACACCCTGCAACAAATAATAAACGTAGCAGGATAGCTAAAAAAGGAAGGAGATTAGAATATAAATACCAATAAATACAACTTCCACACTTCTTATCCGGACGTCACTATTATTACAGATCAATAATAGGTTGAAGAAAAATAATGTTATCATCAAAATGAAAAAATACCTGCTTTCAGGTATTGGAAGGTTCAAAATACAATTTGAAATTTGGCAACATCCAAGTTGCCATGCATAACGTATACTCACCTGAAATACTGAATAAAGAAGATATTGACTGTCCGGATTGTTCCTGGAAAGGAAAAGGTTCTGAAATTGATCAGGAATATTTATTCCTTACCGATGCTATTGAATTGTATTGTCCCTGTTGCAAGAATTATTTGGGATTTATAAACCAGGAAGTTTAGATTATACGTACGGGTACATAACAGCAATGCTTTTATTTACCAGATCCTTGCTGTTAAAATTAGAGATCAAAGAAGTATAACAGAGAAAAAATAAGGTAAGCAACGCTTAGTAAATCACCACCACAAAAAACCTTTCCACCTGGTTGCTTACCTTCTTTATAAAAACATATGTAAGTAGTTATTACTAAGCTACAACTGTGCCAACCCAAACCAGGTATTAACAAGCCATTTCAAATTCCCCCATTGTGCAATTTCTGCAACATGAGTTTAAATAAAATGGACACATCTAATGATGTGCTCCCTTGATTCCACTGATCAGGATAGTGGAAAGCATGTTGGGCTAACTGCTTGCCATCCCTGTATTTTATTTCCAGCCGGTTGATGATTGGATTAACTTAATATAAACCTTAAAACTACTTATATGAAATCAACTGCACTCACAGCAATGTTGTTATTGATCATTGCATCAACTGCTCATGCCCAGTTCAGTTTACTACCCCAAATAGGTTTCGACAGGGCTCATACCAATATTGTACAAAATGATTATAACCAGTTCACAGCATTTAACGCCAAAACAAATTTCAAGGTATCAGTCAGGGTTGATTATCGCTTGAAAGGAGGACATGGACCTTACCTTGGTATTGGAACGGCTCCTGTCTCCGTTCAACTGGAATTTACCGACCCCGCATCGGCATGGAAAACAGCAAAATCATCAGTGGGTTCTATTCCCTGGAAACTGGAAGCAGGTTACCAGTACAGCTTTAAACCTTTAAAGATTGGTCAGGGACATGTCAATAAAAAACCAACGGTTCAGGTTTCCAAAAAATCATGTGGCGCTTATCAATATAAATCATCATGCGGATCAAAAAAACCTGCCCCACAAAGATCAAAACAGGCAACAACCCTAAGCATCCAGCCCTCAATGGGCATTGCCTATATACCATCCATACAGGAAAATATTATTAAGAACAATAACCAGTATAAATACACAGCCGATCATTCAGGATTTGCAATGGTACCGGCACTTGGCTTTGAATTTGGAAAAGGAAAGACCAGGATCATGACTGTTAGTCTTCAATATGCGAAGAGCATAGGCGCCGGGGACAAGGGAGTTATTCAAACAGAAAATAATGGAAAGCCGGCCATCAATAGTTTCAGGTCTGCAACTTCTTCATGGAGCTTATCCGTAGGCATTCCATTTAATTTGAGTAAGGATGATAAGCAGTCAGGAAACCAACAAACCCAAAAAAGATCATGCTCAGAGAAAATCTATAAAATGCGTTGCGTGAAAAAAATCTGACCGGTCATGAATAAGTAGCGGGTGATGCAAGCCCGCTACTTATTCCTTCTCCCCTTTCTCTTACCCCCCCTCTTTCAATTCGTACATCATTTTCCTCAAATAAAGCAGGACAGTATTGAATCCTGACTGCCGTCAAAGCACCTTTGGCCAAAAATCAAACATGCAAAAAGATTTCATAACCATTGCACGGAACCAATTGCGTTTATTGGGAGCCGTTATAATTCTTGCCATAGCATTTTCGGTATTTTCTGCTTTCAGGGCCAAAAAACTGTACGGAGATATTTGGCAACAACTGGGTATCACTAAAATAAAAGGAGATGAAAACATCCAAACCAGCTTCCTCAATGGATACTTTAATTATTATGGAGCTGAAAAAGCAAAAAATATACTGGCCGGCAACAGAGCTGCCGTAGCCAGGGACCTGATGATCTATACCAAACAATATGTAAACAGTGAGTTGTTTAAAAAAGAATATTCAAAGTTGAGAGAAGGCGCCAGGCCACAGGAACCGGAACAAAAGATTCCTAACAAGGAGGAGGTCCGTAAAGAAAAAATAGCAGAAGTGGAAAAGTCCCTGGCCGAATCAAACAAAACCATCAAAGAATTTCCTGAAATGGCAAAAACACTGGAGCCTGTGGTGGAAATGCTGAAAACAACACTGAAAGATTACAAGGATCCCAACAGCGAAAACATTGAAGCATACTATCAATATGAGATCAATGAACAGGAATACAGGATGAAAAGCTATAAGGACAGACTATCGGCATGGGAAAAAGAATATCCTGCCAACCACAGTCAGCTCATAAAAGAAAGATTAAAGAAATTTATCAGCCTGGCAAAAACCGTTGACTTTAATGCGGAACTTAAAACGGTGGGTGACAAAAAGAAATTTGTGAACAAAACTTACGAAGCAAAACCGTACGACTGGAAACAGATATACCGTGCCGGAAAAGAAGTTATAGAACCGGCCGTGGCTTTTGCAGAGGAATGGATAAAGGAAAAGTGAGGAATATCGAATAAAGAAGAAATGTTTCATTTGAATATCCGATAAGAGACGATCCCTGTTTGCCGGTAGGCAGGGATCGTTTCTTATATAGTGGTTGAAGTAACTTATTCAACCTGATTGAATATTGATTGCTGCTATACAGCCGTGCAATTTTATAAAAAGAAACCTCCTGTAGA
>CBIHLW010000374.1:0-3486 GCA_966210755.1 uncultured bacterium | reverse complement strand
TTATAATGATGTACAGAATAGTGTCTGTTTCAAAAAACTGTTGTCAGGATAATAATTTCGCAGAGACAATCTTGTTTTGGTAATATTTTGAAATATATTTATAATTCTCAATTTATTATTTCAACCTAAAACCAACAAACCATGGCAAAATCTGCAACCGATCTGGTTAAGGACGCAAAACAAAAGATTGAAAACCTTACAGCTGACCAGGTTAACCAGGAAGTAAATTCCGGAAATGCTACCCTGATTGATATCAGGGAAAAAGAAGAACTGGAACAAAATGGTAAAATACCGAAGTCGGTGCATGCTCCCAGAGGAATGCTCGAATTTTATGCAGATCCATCACTCCCCTACCACAAACCTGAATTCGATAAAAACAAAAGGATCATACTTCATTGTGCTTCGGGCGGCCGTTCTGCATTAGCTGCTTCAACACTCAAAGAAATGGGTTATGAAAATGTTGCGCATATGGATGGAGGTATAAAAGCGTGGAAGGAATCGGGTTTGCCCACTGATTAGATTTTTGGGGCGGGAAGCTTCATTGTAAGGGAATAAGAACTGGTAATTTGCCAAGGTTCCTCACATGTAACAAGAATGGCTGCAGAATTTTTTAACTGCACCAACTATCTTTTACATGAACACAGGTCTCACCATACGTTTACTAAAAGTCAATCTTTAGGTTAATCAGTGACCGGGACTGGCAAAATACTATCCTTATAATTTTAAATCCTAATATTTAAATGGATTTGTCACAAATTTTCCCCGCTTTTACAATTATGGCACAGCTTTTTTATGGATAATTAAAACGAATTATGATTCCTGATACGAATACCCCACTACCCGGTGATTTTAGTTCTGAAAATGAGAAAAAAGAGCGCCGGCAAAGCGCTGAAAGTTTTGAAAGCGACACGCAAAAGATCGTTCGCCGTCATATGGAAGATGCGGACCACCAGATTACTGACGAGGAAATGGCCAATATCAGGGTAGGAATGAATCCACCTGAACTTGATCAGCCTACCAAAGCCAGGCTGGAAGGTGAAGATGCAATTGACAATGTTGAAGAAAACATGCTCAAAGGCAGGAAAATAGAGGAGGACGAAAATTCCGGTGACGATAAGATCACACCATGGGATATTAAGGAAAGCTGATCTACAGTAAGGGGAAATTGATCTGGTTCTTCAGATTATTTATCTCCAGGTTTATACGTTCTCTTTGCATTTTTTAATACATCGTCCCTGTAAAAATTTACCTCCTTGAATTCACCATCGATATACATTTGGGCCTGGTCCAGATAATGTTTTGAAGCGGGATCAAATGACTGTCCCCCTGTAATTACTGACCTGGCTCTTATTTTTTTTCCAAATTCTACACAGGCAATAAAACTATTTCCTGACACTCCATACCGTCTGTTGGTATGCGGATATCTTCTTGTTGCAAAGGAAGGCAAAGAGCCAAAGGTCGCGGCAGCCATGCTAACCGCCATACTGGATTTGGCATCATCAAATTTCCCATCTGCTGTTCGCTGATACCTGTTTATCTCTCCCCAGGGAGTATTCCAGGTTCCAAATCTTTTTTTTAGGTCGGCCAGGGTTTCCCGAAGCAATTGCAATTTTTCGACAGCGCTTGTATTGGCAATGGCAGAATTCATTTGCCCTATGGCATCTGTATGCCGGTAAGGGTTAGGTGGTGGTGAAGCTTTCTGCAATAATCTATAACCCCATTCAATGGCAATGGATGAAGCAATTGAATTTTCACCGGGCACCCTGTTCCAATCCCTGATCATTTCAACCGGCTCTGAAAGTTCATGCCGCCATTCATGTACTGCTGGCAATGAATCAAAAGCATTGACCAATGCAGGTTGAAGTCTTTCAAATGCCGACAAATACCTGTTATAACCAATGCTGTCGATCATATTTTCAAGGGTAATGCGTTCCAGCTTTTTTAACAGGTACACGGCATTCACGCCTCTGTAGTTCTCTCCATCAGGAGCCATGTATTCAGGATAATCTTTTTTACTGGGACTACTGGCTCCGGCTGATGTAAAAGGTGTTGAATTACAATTTTGCAACCAGCCGGATTCAGGATTATACACGTGAACCGTTTCATTCAATGGATGCAGCCCCTTCCAGTCCGATGCTGAAACGCTGCCATCAACAGGAAGACTATAATCATAATTTTTATGATCGCGTCTCGGAATAAAATTCCCATGCCAGTAGGCAATGTTTCCCTGATTATCGGCAAACACAGTGTTGTTGGAATTATTCACACGCATATCCATTATTTTTTCATACTCTTTGAATCCCTTAGCCTTGGTTCTCAGCCACGATTGCATTAATGATTGCATGGACCTGTTATTTTCCCTGAGACTAAGCCATTTTCCATTGCGGCTTCCCATTACCGGACCATGAATGGTAGACCAGGTTGTAAATTTCTCATCCAGCATCCTGTTGTTCTTAATATAGTGAACGGTTATTTCTTTAGACGATACAGGGAACCGTTCTTTATCATATTCATAAAAATACATGCCCCCTTTCTCACTTATTTTTTCTTCAAAGGCATCAGCAACATCCGCATAACTGGAGGTATGCATCCATCCGCAGTATTCATTAAATCCCTGGTAAATAAAAAAAGTTCCCCATGTAACGGCGCCATAAGCATTCAATCCTTCTTCACTAACTATGTGCACTTCCGGACGGTAATAAAAACTTGTATGAGGATTGATATAAAGAATGGCGTTCCCATTTACTGTACGGGATGGTGCTACTGCAAATCCATTTGATCCTAACGGATCCAGCTGATATTCTGTAAGCGGAATTGATTTCATATAGGATGTGCCCTGCGTTTTTGCGGGATACAATGCCCTAAGGTCCCTCAGATTAATTCCTCCTGTTTGCGTGGCACCAATACTCCCATCCGTTCGTAATAATGCATACCAGGGCTTAAATTGTTCCAACACCCTGGGCTTCACTTCCGGGTGATTATGCAGAAAATAATTAATGCCATCAGCACTGGCATCCAATAATTTTTTCAGCCACAGCGGACTTTTCTTATAATCATCAATAGCAGCAGCCGTATCATAGATCAGCTTCATCTGGAGATCGTTATACAATTGATCTTCTCCATGAACTTCGGAAAGCCTGCCCAGCATTTCCAGAAAATTTTCTTCCACCTGGTGAAAATTGATCTCACATTGTACATACATGAGTCCAAATACAGCATCAGCATCAGTCTTTCCATAAATATGCGGCACATCCCACTGGTCGCGGATCACTGTTACATTTTTTGCATGGTCTTCAAATCTTTTCAATTCCTGTTTACCTGGCTGCCCAAAACTTGCCAGGGGAAGAAATAAAAAAATAAACAATGTGCGCATGAAAATGTTTTATGATTCAAAATAAGGCATTCCGGATAAACGGTGAATAATTTGACAATGTCAAAATCCCTCAATGGCTAATAATTTCTTTTTCTTGCAGTCAGGTATTTATG
>CBIHLW010000373.1:0-3486 GCA_966210755.1 uncultured bacterium | reverse complement strand
TTATTCACCAACTCAGCTGCCTCACTCAACAGGATGGCCGATTGAACCTTCAACCCGCTTTCATCAATCATTTTCTTGGCTTCTTCAGAATTTGTTCCCTGCAGGCGTACAATGATTGGGATTTCAATATTACCCATGTTCTTATAAGCATCAATTACACCCTGGGCCACACGGTCGCAACGTACAATACCTCCGAATATATTGATCAGGATAGCTTTCACCTTCGGATCTTTTAAGATGATCCTGAAACCTGCTTCAACTGTTTGCGCATTGGCCGTACCACCTACATCCAGGAAATTGGCCGGTTCGCCTCCGCTTAATTTGATCATGTCCATAGTGGCCATGGCCAGGCCCGCACCATTTACCATGCAACCAACATTACCATCAAGTTTTACAAAATTCAGGTTGTGCTTTCCGGCTTCCACTTCTGTTGGATCTTCTTCACTTATATCGCGAAGATTGGCCAGGTCAGGGTGACGCATCAGTGCATTGTCATCAAGATTCATTTTACAATCTACCGCTACGATCTTGTCATCTGAAGCCTTAAACAGAGGATTGATCTCCAGCATGGAACAATCCAAACCTACATATGCATTATAAAGATTGGTAACAAACTTCACCATGTTTTTAAAAGCATCACCTTTCAACCCCAGATTAAAAGCGATCTTTCTTGCCTGGTATCCCTGTAATCCTCCGCCGGGATAAACCCATTCCTTGTAGATCTTTTCAGGCGTGTCATGTGCCACATCCTCAATGTTCATTCCACCTTCGGTACTGTACATGATCACATTCTGTCCTTTTGCACGGTCAAGCAAAATGGAGAGATAGAATTCTTTTCTTTCATTGGGACCATCATAATACATATCCTGTGCAACAAGTATCTTGTTCACCAGTTTTCCTGCTTCACCTGTCTGGATAGTAACCAGCGTTCCTCCCAGGATCTTTGAAGAAAGCTCCGTTACTTCATCAAGCGACTTCACCACTTTCACACCATTTACACCTGTTTCCCTGATCTTACCTTTTCCACGTCCGCCTGCATGGATCTGGGCCTTAATAACTGCAAAGCTGCTTCCGTACTGTGTTTTGATCTGGCGGTAAGCCTCTTCCGCTTCATGAGGCGTGCTGGCTGCAATGCCTTCCTGGGTCAATACTCCATATTTTTTCAAAAGTTCTTTTGCCTGGTACTCGTGCAAATTCATGTTGGGAAATTTGCGCAAATTTAAGGAAGTTAGCCGATAGCTATTGGCAAATGACCAAAGGCCATAATTGTGATTTTTATACAAATACATATTAAGGCACCGGGATTATCTTTGTCCCAATGGAAAATTTTGACAAACTAAAAGAAACCACTGCTTTTTTACAGCAATACAATACCAACCAGGCAAAAGTTGCCGTTGTTCTTGGTAGCGGACTTGGAAATTTCACAAAGGAGATCAGGGTTGATAAAGAAGTTCCCTATAAGGATATTCCGCACTTTCCTGTTTCAACAGTGGAAGGCCATCAGGGTAAACTGATCTTCGGTACCATTGGTGGAAAAAATATCATCGCCATGGCAGGCCGGTTTCATTTTTATGAAGGCTATTCTTCAGAGGAAGTGGTTTTTCCGATCCGTGTAATGAAGTTCCTGGGCGTGGAAACCATTTTACTTTCCAATGCAGCGGGTGGCGTGAATCCAAAATTAAAAGTGGGCGACCTCATGATCATCACTGATCATATTTCTTTCCATACGCCCAATCCTCTGATTGGTAAAAACGATGAACGTTTTGGCCCTCGCTTCCCGGATATGAGTGAACCCTATAAAAAATCCCTGATCAGTAAAGCAAAGGAAATTGCCAAAGAAAAAAACATCAGCGTGCATGACGGTGTTTATTTTGTGGTAACCGGACCTACATTTGAAACACATGCTGAGTACAGGATGATCCATGTAATGGGGGGAGATGCGGTAGGCATGAGTACAGTGCAAGAGGTGATCATTGCCAACCACATGGGTATGAATTGTTTTGCCATGAGTGTGATCACCGATGTTGGCATTCGTGAGGATGATAATATAATTACACATGAAGAAGTGCTGGAAGCTGCAAAAGAAGCAGAACCAAAATTTTCTGCCATTTTCCGTGAACTGATAGCATCACTGGTTTGATTTTGAAAAATACCATCCGATACAGGATTATTTTCCTGGCCTTTTTAACGCTCACCGGCTCCATTACGCTGGCACAAAAAAGGCCTGCAAATATCTTAAGAGGTATTGGCGACCGCATACCCGGAATGGGCAACCAGTCCGGCAGCACCGGTACAGGTGGCGATAGCGTGATTGCCAGAAACAGGTATGAAGACAGCATTACGGTTACAATATATTATCTGGATTCAACCCGCGGACATAAACCAGATACCACCATCAATGATTTTACCACCCGCTACCCCATACCTGCCACACATATTTATCTTGGCAACACGGGGGTGGCTACCAGATCAATTATTTACCAGCCCGAATTAAAACCTGGATTTGATCCGGGCATGCACGCGCTTGATGCTTATAAATGGAAACTTGAAAAAGCAAAATTTTATAATACAACACGGCCATATACGGAACTGGGTTATGTACTTGGCAGTCGCGCTGAGCAGATGATAGAGGTGATCCATACCCAAAACATAAGGCCCAGCTGGAATTTCTCTTTTAACTACCGGCTGATCAACTCTCCCGGAACTTTCAGGAATCAAAAAACCAATCATAACAATTATCTCTTCACTTCATGGTACCAGGGTAGAAAAAAGCGTTACAATAATTATTTCGTAATTCTTGGCAACAAATTACAGGCGGGTGAAAGTGGCGGCATTTCAAATGACCAGGATTATTTAAATGATATTATCTATGCCAAGGACAGGTACATCATTCCTTCCAAGCTGGGCGGCTCTCCTGCATATATTACCAATTTTTTCACTACCACCATGTATACGGGCAATCGTTATAATGAGTTCAATGTGCTGATGCGGCAACAATATGATGTTGGCAGGAAGGATTCATTACTGGTTGACTCAACCATGGTTCCTTTATTTTTCCCTAAGCTGAGATTTGAACATAGTTTTAATTACGGCAAATACAATTATACTTACCAGGATTTTCCTGTTCAGAATAACAACCAGGAGAACCGTCCTGATCCTGCTTACTATGCTACGAATTATAATTATACCATTCCGCAGAGTGGTTCAGTGAACTTCCGAGATAAATGGAGGGAGATCAGCAATGATTGTTCCATTTACCAGTTTCCCGATTCCAAAAATCAACACCAGTTCATAAAGGTAGGTTTGCAACTGCAGTTATTAAATGGATTGTTCATTGATTCGGTTGAATCGGGTAGTGCAGCGCTTTATAACCTGGCTGCACATGGTGAATACCGCAACCGTACAAAAAATCAGAAATGGGATCTGCTTGCCCAGGGAAGATTGTACATGAATGGTTACAATGCCGGCGACTACAGGGCTTATGCC
>CBIHLW010000372.1:0-3489 GCA_966210755.1 uncultured bacterium | reverse complement strand
TGGCCATACAGGTAAGTGGAATTGAACAGGAAATTAATTTTGACATGAATCTTTTTGAATGGGATAAAATATATATAAATCCACTTTACGGCAAATGTCGTCCGCAGGTTGACTTTCCTGAAATTATTGAACATTATGAAAATGGAGCGCTGAAGCTGGATGAAATGGTTACAAGAACGTATGCAATAGAAGATCTGGGAAAAGCTTTTGATGATATGCTGAACGGACGAAATGCCAAAGGTGTAATTCTGTTTTAATTATGGCATCGAAATTCAGAACAATAGAAGTTTCGGATCCTGCATTTGAAAAGGATCACCTGAGGTTTATCACCGTTAAATCAAAAAATTTAAGAGGCCGTGGCGATATCTGCGTATTTGTTCCGCCGGTTATAGAGAAGAACCTGCCCGTTGTTATTTTATTGCATGGAGTTTATGGAAGTTGCTGGAGCTGGGCCTTAAATGGCGGTGTTCATGTTTCTGCTATGAAAATGATCCATGAAGGTTTGATCCCTCCCATGATACTTGCCATGCCTTCCGATGGATTATGGGGTGATGGTTCAGGTTACCTGCAACATAATGGATATGATTTTGAAAAATGGATTGCTGAAGATGTGCCGGCAGCAATCCGGGAATGTTTTCCGGAGGTGAGTGCTTCATCTCTATTTTTCATTTCTGGATTATCCATGGGAGGATTTGGCGCATTGAAAATTGGTTGCCGTTACCACCAGCTTTTCAAGGCTGTCTCAGTTCATTCATCCATAATTAATATTGATCAATTGCCATTATTTGTTGAAGAGGATATAGATCAATACAGACAGGCGGATAAAACAGGAGAGGATTGTTTGGAAACCATTATCAAATATAAAAACCACCTTCCTCCATTAAGGTTTGATTGTGGAACCGGGGATGAACTGATATCCTACAACCGTCAGCTTCACCAGCAGTTGCAAAAAGCAGGTATTGATCATGTGTATGAAGAATTTCCGGGTGGCCATCAATGGAGTTACTGGCAGCAACAGGTAAAAAATACCTTGTTGTTCTTTGCATCACTCTCAGGCACGGAACAGGGAAGCCAGTCCTAATACATCTTCAGGGTCGTTTTTACAAATGGAAAGGATTATAATGCTGATGCTTTCATTTCCAAAAATCAACTGAGCCTTTTTTATTTCCAGTGCAGCTACTTCCAAAGCTTTTTCATGGTATTTCCTCACCGGGCTTTTGCCTGCAAGAATGCGGGCGAACGACTGGAGATAAGGATTATCCGACCGGCTGATGTCATCAGCACTCATTTCAGATAGTTCATAATGGGCAGACTGCTTTAATCCAGGTTGCTGGCTGGAAAGGTTTTCTTCTGCAATGGAATGGAACTGGTCGCCTACACGAAGTGCAAAAATGCTAAGTATCAGACTATCCAGGAATTCATAATTTATGGCATTGAGTTGAACATCCTTAAAAGTATACAGCCCTTCAATTCCCGATAGTAAAAGAAGAGGGTTCATGTTCACTTCTTTAGATCTTTCATTAACTGCCTGTATAAAAAGCGCTTCATTCATTGTTTGAGCTGGGTTGGGTTATGAGAAAAATTGTTATTAGATCCGGGTGTAAAATTTTTCAGTTTTATCCTCTGCACCTTTAGATAAATATTTTTCTTCATCCTGACTTTACAAAAATACCGGATCCATTGTCAATGCTTTATCTCAATACTGCAGGAACATCTCATTCATTCAAAAGTCATACCTGCAGATTTGATCCTGATCACACTTTCTTAACGAACTGTAAATAATAAAAATATTGGGTCAAAATTTCAGCAACGACTTTAGGAACTATTTTATTTCATCGTAACTTCATCCCTCACCAAAGAAAAGGAGGTATTCATGACATCTACAGAATATTCATGGAAACCTTCGGTCGGTATCGCCTGACCGGGTTGCTCCATCAAAATATCTGTTCCGCTTTAAGCGGTAACCGGCCACCAGGTATACCTGGTGGCTTTTTTATCTTCCCGGCCGGTACAATACACTCTGCGCAACACGTTTGTTTACATGAAGTAACCAGCCATATTTATTGAACATATATTTTATAATTTCCGGTATCCCTCCGGGATAGTGGCCAAAATAAATTAAATTGAACAGGGGTTGGGATATGAAGGTTATCAAATGTTTTTTGGGTGTTTGCCTGTTGGTTTTGGCCCTTCCTGTATTTTCACAATACAGGTCCGGGAACTACCATGAAATTGACTGGAAGGTTCAAAATGTCAATGCCATGTCACCCGATTCACTTGCCTATAAATTATCATCACCTTTTATAACGGAACATGAAAAGGTCCGGGCCATTTTTAGCTGGATCACCAGGAATATTGCATACAATACCGGCATCTTCAGGCCAACGCACCGCGTTCGAAATATTGATGATGTACTTCCGGATAGCGTAGAATGGAAGACTGCATATGAAATGACCGCCTACCAGGTATTGAGGAGAAGAATTGCAGTTTGCGAAGGATATGCAAAACTATTTGCAACGCTTTGTAATTATGCGGGAATTAAAAGTGAGGTGATAACGGGTTATGCAAGCTGTGGCCAGGGAAGGTCATCCTTCAGGACCAACCATTCATGGAATGCGGTGAGGATAGACAGTGCATGGCACCTGCTTGATGTAACATGGGGAAGTGGTTATATAGATCAGAATGATGAATTTGTTCAGCACACAGATGACAGTTATTTTCTTGTTCCTCCCGCCAAATTTATTTATGATCATTTTCCCGACGACCTGCGTTGGTCACTATTGGATGATATTCCTAAAATAGCTGAATTCAGACGTTCGCCTTTTCAGCAGAAATCTTTTGTAAAATATACCATTGGCTGGTTGAGTCATTCAAAAGGGATCATTGAAGGTGATGAAGGGGATACCATAAGAATTGAATTGGAAATAAAGGACAGGAACAGGGATAAAAAGATATCCCCGGATCCTTTTTTTGATTCCGCCATCCTGGTGTCCTCGCCACGTTCTGTTTTTATTGATCCGGTTTATTACAGGAATAAAGCTGTTTATACTTTCATCCTGCCTTCGGCCGGAGTGGACTGGCTTCACCTCATTTATAATGAGGATATTGTATTAAGGTACAGGTTAGTAAGCAGGCCTTCACCTGTGGCCATTCGAAAAATTCAATCGGATTAAAAAATTTACTTTAATAATACCCGGGCTTTCTTCTCATTGAATAAGATTAGATATTTTTTTGCAGGCCTTAAATATAATTTCAGAAAACTTAACCGCCTGTTGGCCTTAATCTATCATTCCCTCTACATGTTTGCTTTCCAAAATTCATAACTTTCTTCCATGAAAATTGGCAAGCTTTCCATGTTCTTTATTTTGAATGGTATCATTACCCTTGGTTTGGTTGTTTATTTTAGTTGCTGGCTGTTTGGTGAAAAAACCAGGGCAAGGGTGATACCTCCATTTGCAGTAAGCAGGGTCACTGTGCTTTATCATGTAG
>CBIHLW010000371.1:0-3494 GCA_966210755.1 uncultured bacterium | reverse complement strand
TTCCTGTACATGAACACTTAATGCATTCTCGCATACTCTTGTGGCCAGGGAACGCATATATGCTCTTGGAGAAGAAATGGAATTCATCCTGATCCTGTCTCCAAGTAAGGCCCCGCCGGTTTTTTTCTTGGAGGGGTCAACAGAAATAACGGCAATGGTTTTGTCGGGGAATGAATTCAGGTACCGCCTCACAATTTCATCGGTTACTGACGATTTTCCGGCACCTCCAGTACCGGTGATACCAAGAACTGGAGATCTTTTTTGCTGTTCTCCCACAGATGGGGAAACCGGACCCTCCGCCTGGGTTTCCGCTGCCACCTTTTTATTTTCTTTTTTACCTTCCTGCCATTGCTTTGTTAATAAAGAATAATCCTGTCCTGCCTCGGCTAAACTGATAGCCCTGGCAATACGCCTGATATCTTTTTTTTCGTTTAAGGGTAACTGGCCATTCCATTTTTCAGATGCGTTCCAGTAGTCCGATTGTTTTGATGAACCGGATGCATCTCTATTCGGTGTACACTTCAGGATCAGGTCTTCAATCATTCCCTCAAGACCCATTTTACGCCCGTCATCCGGAGAATAGATCCTTGTTATTCCATAGTCATGCAATTCTTTTATTTCCTGTGGCAGGATAGTGCCACCACCCCCTCCGAATATCTTGATATGTCCGCATCCGTTCTGATCAAGCAGATCTTTCATGTATTTAAAGAACTCTACATGTCCGCCCTGGTAAGAAGTAATGGCAATGCCCTGTGCATCTTCTTCAATGGCGCATTCTACTATTTCAGAAACACTGCGGTTATGTCCGAGGTGAATGATCTCAGCGCCTTTACTTTGTAATATCCTGCGCATAATGTTAATGGCGGCATCATGGCCATCAAATAATGATGCAGCAGTAACGATACGGATATTGTTGTCAGGTTGATTCATATATTATAACAATCGAGCGCAATTTAGCTAAAAACAAACTTAGGCAGATCAGCCTTGTGGCTTCTTCAGCCCTGCGGTGGTCAGAAATGCGGGCAGGTTGATAAACTTTAAACCAAAGGGTTTTTCCATTCCTTTTCTTCCTGAACCAGATGACAAAGTTCAACCTTAACATTGTATTTATTGCGAAGATGCCGGCATAGTGAATCTGCAGCATAAACACTACGGTGCTGACCGCCGGTACAGCCAAAACTTACACTCAGATTTGAAAAGCCCCGTTTTATGTATTCTTCAACACTTATATCAACTATATCAAAAACACTGTTAAGGAAATCCTGCATTCTTGTTTGTCTTTCAAGGTATTCCATTACAGGCCTGTCTCTTCCGTGTATCTCTTTGTATTCATGATGTCTCCCAGGGTTATCAATACCCCTGCAATCAAATACAAATCCTCCTCCATTTCCACTATTGTCGGCAGGTATGCCTTTGCGGTAGGAGAAACTGCAGATGTTTACCACCAGTTCAGTTTCCTCGTTGGCCTGTATGGGTGTAAATTTTTCAATGATCTCATCCTCAATGCAAAGGTGTAATACCCTGATAAATTCAGGAACGGATATCCCAAGCTTGTTGTTTTCCAGAAACCAGCGAAGGTTTTTCAACGCTGCGGGTATACTGGTGAGGAATTGGGCTTTTCTTTCAAAGAGTCCTCTGAAACCGTAAGCTCCCAGTACCTGTAATAGTCTGATCAAAACATATCCATTGTACTGGCTTCTGAATACTTCGCGGTCAATTTCATGTCCAATGGTGTATTCAAATGAATTCATGTAGTCTTCCAGTAAACGCTCTTTCCATACATCGGTAAGATTGGCCCTTGCCTGCCAGATCATACTGGCCACATCGTACTGGGGAGCACCTTTCATGCCGCCCTGGAAGTCTATAAAGTGTACTTTTTTATCAGGGGTGACCTGGATGTTACGGCTCTGGAAATCCCGGAACATAAAATATTTATATTCCGTATGCGTAAGGTAGTTGCTCAGTGCTTCAAAATCATCAATGAGCTTTTGTTTGTCGTATGGTCTGCGCAGGCCGTCAAGAAAATAATATTTGAAATATAACAGGTCTGCCATGATCGCCTGCTTGCCAAATTCCTGGTTGGTCAGGCATTTTTTATAATCCAGTCCCTCATCGCCTTTCACCTGCAATATGGCAAGTTCGTGCAGGCTTACTTTAAAGATCTGGTAAACCTCTTCTGAAAAACCTTTTTCCTCCAGCACATTCAGCAATGACACATTTCCATAATCTTCCTGGAGGTAAACCATGCGGTCCTCGCTAACGGCATAGATCTCCGGAACATTCAGTCCTTTTGATTTGAAATGTTCAGCGAAATAAATAAAGGTTTCATTTTCGGGAACATTGATACCATGAGTGGCAATTATAGTTTTCCCTTCTTCAGAATACATTCTGAAATACCTGCGATCGCTACCGGATTGTTCCAGTACGTCAACCTGCGATGGTTCCTTACCTGTCCATTTCACATATAGAGCTGATACTTCGTCTATCAATTGCTGCATTGAACAAATGTACCTATTGGCGGTATAATGAGAAAATGGAAATTGGGGCCGGATAATGCAGGCGACGGTCTTACAACTTTGCATTCCGGGTTTTGAAAAGTTGTATAGCGCTGAAGCCTGATCCAGTCAGATGCCCCGGTTCCCATCTGGAATGCTAATTGCTTCCCATATACCTTTGCACCGGAATAAAAAACTAAAGATGAAGGCAATGATCTTTTCAGCTGGGCTTGGTACCCGTTTCAAGCCCTGGACAGACAAGCATCCCAAAGCGCTGGCAGTTGTAAATGGGAAAACGCTACTTCAGAGAAATATTGAGTACCTGCAGCAATACGATATCAGGGATGTAGTGATCAATGTTCACCATTTTCCCGATCAGATAATTGATGCCATAGAGAAAGCGGATGGATGGGGAAGTACCATTACCATCAGTGATGAGTCGCAAGAATTATTAGATACTGGCGGAGGGTTATTAAAAGCCAGGAATTTACTGTATCGCGAAACGCTTATTACCATCAATGTGGATATGCTCACCGATCTCAATCTGAAATACTTTCTTGCAAAGCACCAGCAGGAAAATTCAATGATTACCGTTGCGGTAACAAAAAGGAAAACTTCACGCTATTTATTGTTTAACAAATACAACCGGCTCATTGGCTGGCGGAATACAACAACCGGTGAAGAAAAAATAGTGATTGAGGCAAAAGATATTTTTGAAAAAGCCTATAGCGGTATTGCTTTGTTTGAACCCCAGGTATTTGATGCCATACCTTTTTCAGGTAAGTTCTCACTGATCGATCTTTATCTGGCCCTGGCGCCTGAGAATAAGATCGCCTGTTTTGACCACACCGGAGATAAATTACTGGATGTAGGGAAGCCGGAAAGCATGCAACAGGCAGAACAAATGTTTTCTTAATTCACATGCCGTTAAAACTTTAGCTCCTTTATCATCGGATCATTTGGTTTATTTTTCAGTTTTAAAGTAGATAAGCATGAAAA
>CBIHLW010000370.1:0-3501 GCA_966210755.1 uncultured bacterium | reverse complement strand
AATCATTAACTACAAATAAGAACGGGGAATTCATTATCAAATGCGATGGCACCATTGATGTTATCATCACCCATCCGGGATTTGAAACCTACAGGCAAAGAAGCTCCTGCGGCCAGGATCTTTTTATTGTGCTCATGCCTTCATTCAAAACCATGGAAGAAGTGGAAGTTACGGCCTCTTCCAATCCCCTGCGATCACAACTGGAACAGGCACAGTCCATCGTTAAGCTTAAGGAGACAGAATTGAAAAGAGGCACGGGCCTCTTGCTAGATGATGTGATCAATACCAATGTTCCCGGTGTGATCATGGAGAGAAGAAGCCAGTCCGGTGGACAGCAGATCAATATCCGCGGTTATGGGAACGGTATGGGTATCAGGGGTATCAATAGCAATTTTGATATCCAGGGCACCAAGGTATACCTTAATGGCATTCCCATTACAGATGCCGAAGGCCTGACCGTGCTGGACGATATTGATTTTGGTTCCCTCAGTAATGTGGAAGTTTCCAAAGGTCCTTCAGGTACCATCTATGGACTGGCTATTGCCGGTGTCATCAACCTTCAGACAAAAAAAGCAGAGAAAGGAAAAACCTCCATCGGCCAGGAGGTACTGGTTGGCTCTGATGGCTTATTAAGAACCACCTCACAAATTGCCATTGGCAGTTCAGATGCATCTTTATTGGTGAACTATGGTCATCAGAATTTCAATGGTTTCATGCCTCATACGGCTTCGCACAAAAACTTTGTAAATATGATAGCTGAAGCCAGCGTAAGCAACCGGCAAAGCCTGAATGCCTACATTGGATTTGCTGACAGCTATGACCAAAGGAATGGAGAACTCACCAGACAGCAATACGCGGCACTGGATTATTCCGGCAATCCTGCCTATATCAGGAACGATGCGCATTCCGCTGTAAAAACTTTCAGGGCCGGTCTGTCCAACTTTTATGCATTTAGCAATAGCTTTTCCAATACTACTTCAGTTTTTGGCTCTTCACAGAATATGGACAATAGTTCTGCAGGAGGCTGGACGGATAAATTGCCTTTGAACTATGGTTTCAGGTCAACTTTTCAAAACCGGTTCAGGCTTTCCGCAAATACTATTCTTTCAGGTATCACAGGCATTGAAATGCAAAAAATGAATGGCCAGACCATTGGCTATGGAATGGGTGCAGATAGTACGGATCTTTCCGGTTATAATGTTATCACCAATACCAGGAGTAACCAGGCCAGTTCCAATTTTACTTCTTCCTTGTTTACACAATGGACGTTGCTTCTGCCTAAAGGTTTCAGCCTGAATGCGGGCATAGGTATCAGTTCCATGCATATCAGTCTGGAGGACCGGCTTTGGTCATTGAACAACAACAGGCCGGGAAATCAAAAACTAAGGGTCTTTGAAAATACATACCGCAACCTGGCGGCACCTTCATTTGCCATCAATAAAAAATTAACTGAAAGGGTGGCCGTTTATTTTTCTTACAATGAAGGGTATAAGGCCCCGGTAAGTGGAAACTTCCTGATCTCTGCTACTGGCCAATTGAATACCGGGCTTCAGCCGGAAAAAGGAAGTCAGTTGGAGCTGGGAACAAAAGGACAGCTTTTCAACAACCGTTTGTATTATACCCTTGCTGTCTATTATGCCAGGTTCCAGGATAAATTCAGCACAGTGGCTGTAGCTAACCCTGCTAACACGGCCACACTGTATTCCTATATCGTTAACGCTGGAACCATGAATAACAAGGGTCTGGAGCTGCTGGTAAAATATAATGCGGTTCAGCCCAATAGAGGCTTCTTTAATATTCTGAGGCCATTTGTGAATCTCAGTTTGTCCCATTTTAAATATGGTGATTTTACATTCCAGCGTATTGGAAAAAACAGCCAGAACAAGGACAGCCTTATCATAGATGATTTCTCGGGTAAAGAGGTTGCGGGATTTCCTCCGGTTATTTTTAATATGGGTATTGATGTCGATACCAGGACCGGCCTGTATGGTAATGTACACTTCAATTATCGCAGCGGGATGTTCTTTACCTCAGATGGATTGAATCAAACTGACCCATACAGTTTAGTGAATCTCAAGCTGGGGTTCCGGAAAACTATGAGCCGTTTGGGCATTGATGTTTTTGCAGGTGCCTATAACATTACAGGAGAACAATACTATCAAATGGTATTTGTAAACCAGTTGCCCGATGCCTATATACCCGCTGCCAACAAGGCCAGTTTTTTTGGAGGTGCCAGTTTGAATTTGAAATTTTAATTAAAAAGGGGCAGCAAACCTGCCTCTTTTTATAATAATTCCTGCATCGCTGATCCTCAAATCAATTATCATCCAGTTCTGAAGTGGTGTTACAAAATTTGCCCGCAGGATTATTTTTCCAAAAAAATAAAATCCTGTATAGTGAGATCATTGCGTCCATTTCAGTAGTGATAAATTGATGCATAATATATTTCATCAGCAACAGTATTTAGAATAGGCGAAATGACTATTTAACTTATAAGTATTGTGCCTGTAAGTGCCTCGACGTGAAAATTCTTCCAGGGGATCACAGCTTTGTTTAACTGATAGTTTTTACCATTATTTATATGGAATAGACAGGTGGATTTTTGTACCCTTGGTTTTCTTACTTTCAATAGATAATTCCCCATTAATAGAGGCAGCCCTTCCGTGCATATTCAAAAATCCGAAGCTTTGCATATTTTGGTGTTCAAACCCACGCCCATTATCAGATACAGAAAGTTCCACTTTGTTATTTTTCTGCTTTAACCTGATCTTAACCTCAGATGCAAAAGCATGTTGCATTACATTCAACAGGGCCTCCTGGCAAATCCTTAGGAGGTCGAGTTTGACCTCGTAATCAATCAGTGATTCATCAATAGAACTTTTATAACTGCAGTTGATGCCGGTGATTATATTGAAATCCTGGCTTAACAGTTGAAGTACTTCGTTTAGTCCATCCTCTTCAATCCTGGCCGGATTGATAGAATAAGAGAGTTTACGGATCTTGTCTATCATTAACTGCGAAGTAGTTAGACCGTGCTGAATACTTTTTTTTGAAATTTCATTCAGTAAATGTTGTTGAGAAGCAATTGTTTCAAAACCCATTTTCAGTACGGTAGCCAGCTGGGCCAGTTCTTCATGCAATTCATAAGCAAAGAAACGACGGTCTTTTTCTACATGTTTTTTAAAATGGCCGGTCAGGTATTTATATTTTTTGTAATTGGTTTCTATCTCCAGCTCCACCAGCTTTTGCCTGGTAATGTCTTTAGCTATGGCAAATACCAGTTCCTTTTCAGGAATAAATACGGATGTCCAGTGTAACCATACAATATCTCCACTCTTTGTGATATAACGGTTTTGAAAATTGACCAGCGGCACATTATTCAGCAGGCGGTCTCTTTGAACGGCAGTCCGGGGCTTGTCATCCGGATGGATGAATGAAGCAACGGGACGTGAAAGTAATTCCTGCTCCGTATATCCAAGGGTTTTGATCACAGCCTTATTT
>CBIHLW010000369.1:0-3517 GCA_966210755.1 uncultured bacterium | reverse complement strand
CCCATACAGGGAACCGCCGCAGATATGATCAAGCTGGCCATGGTAAAACTGCACCATGCATTAAAGGAGAAAAAATTCAAATCAAAAATGATATTGCAGGTACATGATGAACTGGTGTTTGATGCGGTGAAGGAAGAAGTGGAACAATTGAAACCATTGATATTGGAATGCATGCAATCGGCAATGACATTGCCGAATGGAGTGCCGGTGATTGCTGAAGTAGGCGAAGGGGAGAACTGGCTGGAGGCGCATTGAGTCACCCCTGTCCCCCTGAAGAAGGAACTTAGATCGAAGTGGCATTTGCTTCTCCCGCAGGGATCTGATCATCGAGTGTAACCAATCGTTGAAAAGAAATCAGCCACTCTGATCTTGTCATCCCGCAGGGATCTGAGCGTTGAATGTAAACAGCTAACGGTCCATACAACCCCTACGACCTTGTCATCCCGCAGGGATCTGGAAGTCGAGTGTAACCAATCGTTGAAAAGAAATCAACCACCCTGACCTTTTCCCGCAGGGATCTGGTCACTGAGTTAGATAACCGCCTAAGTGGCCAGAGCCATTAACTTCTTTCCAAATAATCTTTAATTATTACTGGCCCGCTCCTTTAATACCTCTTCCAACACCTTACCGATCCTGCTTTTTAAAGTTTCATAATCCGTATAGCCACTTGTGAGCAAATAAAATTTCGAATCTGTCACCTGCATCAGCACACAGGGAAAGCCATTCACCTTTAATTGTTTCACCAGTGCAAATTCATAATAGGCCTTCTCCAGGTATTCTTCGCTTTGGAGTTTGGAATAAAAATCTTCTGCAGGAATATTGTATTTCTCCAGTAAGTGGCGGTAGGCCTCATTATCTGTCAGGTCACGACCTTCATAATTCAAGGCATATTGCAGATCAGATGCCATTTGAACGGCTTTTTCAGGGTAGTATTCCTTGAAAATGCAAAGCGCAATGGCAGGCTTGGTGGAATCGGGATACCAGTCTGTTTCTTCAGGATGATTCACATGCCATAAAAAATCCTCCCCAAATTTAATCCCTGTAAGTTCTTCCACTCTTTTGTATGCTGACTGAATATACTTTGCCATGGGGCCGAAATGAACAGGTTGTTCGGGCATGATCATTCCGCCTGACAATACTTCGAAGCCCAGCTTGCCTTCATATTCACTGGCAATCCTGGAGATCACTGGACTGAAGCCAAAACACCAGCCGCAGTAAGCATCGTAGCAGTAATAGAGGATAATGCCGGAAGAAGATGATATGTTTATTTGATCAGACATAAGTTTGAATATAAGAATGAGAGTGGACCGTGAGAGCGAGGTGCTTCCATCTTTCCGTCTCATGTTGCACATAAAGCGTGCCTATAAGCAAATGGCACTTATCATCCATCACGTGTACGAAAGTGATGACTAATTAGTTAAAACCCAAATGCATTTGTTATAAGGCAATGATTGATTTTGGATGTCAAATCTAAACATCTAGTAAACTGGAGAACCCACTAAACTTTGCTTTAAGCCTTAGGTAAGATCACACCTGATCCTAAAACACATGGCATCGGTCAAACCCTTCGACCTTGTCATCCCGCAGGGATCTGAGCGTTGAGTCCAAATGACCGTTGGTTCTTTACTCTAATTTAATTCCCATCCTCAGTGTTTCTGATTCCTTCGGGATTGCGAGGTCAAAGTGTATGAAGTACTTTCAACTATCGTTTATATTCGGATTCCAGATCCCTGCGGGATGACAAGGTCGTAGGGGTCGGGATGACAGGATCGAATGGGTTGTGTTTTTGCTTCTTTTTACATCCTGCTTCTCTGTTGTGCACGATTGGCAGCTCTTGTTGCAGCTGTTCCAAAGTTGCGCAGGTTATACGTAAACGTCAGCATAAAATATTGTTGTAACACATCATTCTGAATATCCTCTATACCAAATTCAGTCACATTCCTCACAATGCTCCTGTTTTGTTTCAACAGGTCAAATACACTCAATTTTAATTCGCCCTTCCTGTTTGCCAGGAATTTTTTTCCAACCGACATATTCCATAATGTATAATCCTGGTTGAATCCCTGTGTTAGTCCTCTGTACATCTGGTTATTCAGATCGTTCTGGAAAAACCATCCGTTTTTTGATAACAGGTTTAATTGTACACTTGCCACATGTTGAAAATAATTATCATTCAATTGTTTTTGAAGTTCATTTTCAACCATATTAAAGTTGGCCGTATAGGAAACGGTGAAATCAACAAACTCACTTACATTACTTGCTATTACTGCGCCTGCACTGTAAGAAGTATTATTGGAAATGCTGGTTCTTCCATCGAGTGTACCGGGTAGCCTGCTGAAACTAACGCCACCATTCAGGTTGAAATTTGATTTAATGAACTTTACAGGAAATGACAGGGTTACAAACGAACGGACACTCCTGTATCCATCCATATTAACAGGTATGCTTAGTTGTTCACCGGGGGAAAGTGTGATGGGATTTGTTCCAAAATTGATCACGGTATCGCTGCTTCCTGCATTTATGAAAGATGCATTGGTTACATAATCCCTTGCCGTCTGGTAATAAATATTACCCATTACCAACAGGCCTTTACCTGTATTGGTAAATGTATACCGGCCACTCATCATATTGGTGTATTGCTGTTTGAGGTCAGGATTTCCTGCAGAAATAAAAGGCCTGTTGGTAATATCGATCACATCTGATAGCTGGGTTACAGATGGATTGTTGGTGTTGGACCGGTAGAACAAACGCAGGTTACTTCTTGCGGAAAGTTTTAACCGCAACATGGCGTTGGGCAATATATTATTGAATGTTTTTTTTACATCGAGCGCTTTTGGAAAATCCTGTTCACTCATCAACGTATTTTGTTGATAGGACGCACCAATTGAAAACTGATTATCCCTGTCACCATACCTGAAACTGATTCCTGCATTTTGCGCCCTGGTGGTATTGTCAAACCTGTTGGATAAGCTTGTATCGAAAAGATTATAAGCGCCTTCACTGGCATTGTAACGGTATGCTTCCTGGTTTGCTGAACTTTTTGAAAAAGAGGGCTGATAGTTTAACTGGAGCTGTGTTTTTGGGGCTAATGGTTCCGTATAAACAAAATTTGCCGAAACCTGGTAACCTCCGTTATCCTGGTCAGTGAACCGGCTGGTTTGCTCATCAACCGGATTGTTGACCGTATCAAAAGTTCTCTGAAAAGTATTTACATAGACCTCGCCTTCCCTGCTATTGGTGGATGTATTCAGATTAACCGAAAAACTCCTTCCTCTTTTGGCAAAAGAATGCCGCCATAGAATTGTATTGTTCAGGTTATTCCCAATCCGGTTGCTGTTGGTTGTATTGGTTGTTGAACTGATCTGTTTACTGGCCGTAAAACTATTTGTAGTTAATATCCGGTCGGCAAGATTTTTCTGAAAGCTGATGTTTGGCGTTATGATCACCTGGTTATTGGAATCGGGTTTCCATTCTAATCTCAGATTGAAACGGTGGTTGGTTTTATCGCCATCGGAAT
>CBIHLW010000368.1:0-3517 GCA_966210755.1 uncultured bacterium | reverse complement strand
GCCTATAGGTTGTGCAACCGTTGTTCCACCTTCAGGCGGACCCAAAGATTCGCTTCCGCCGGTATTGCTTCTTGCCGACCCACCTGATTCTTCTTTGAATTTCAGTGGCAACCGCATTACACTCACATTTGATGAGTATATCGATCTTAAGGATGTAGTGAATAACCTTTTTTTTACGCCCACTTTTGAAATTAACCCCAGGATAGCCGTAAGAGGTAAATCCATTATTATTCCATTTGAAGATGGTGTTCTTGAACCTAATACCACCTATGTACTGGATTTGAATGAAAGTAACCAACTCCAGGATTTTACCTATACTTTTTCAACTGGTCCGGTACTCGATTCGCTTGAAGTTTCCGGAAGAGTGATCCTTGCAGAAACCGGAAGCACAGACTCCACATTAATGGTGGTTATGTACAGGGATTTTACAGATTCTGCAGTCGTAAAAAAAAGAGCTCCTTATATAACCAATGTAAATGCCGCGGGATATTTCAGGTTCAAATACCTGCCTGCTGATAGTTTTGCCATTTATGCCATTGGAGGCACAGGAAAGGACAGGCGCTATATGAGTGAAAAAACGCTGTTTGCTTTCGCTGATGAAGCGGTTGTTCCCGGCCAGGCTGATTCAATATTGTTATTGGCTTATAATACGCCTGAACTGTCAACAAGGAGCAACCAGACCGCTCCACGGATTGCTGCTGGCGACAGCATTTTGCGATACACCATCAGTACCCAGGGCCAGCAGGATCTGTTGAAGGACCTCACAATTAATTTCGCGGTTCCTGTAAAAACATTTGATTCTGCCAGGGTTGAACTTAGCATGGATAGTATTTTTAATCCGGCTGAATATACGATCTCGCTCGACACATCCGGCAGGCAGGCAATTATTGAAACGGAGTGGAAAGACAGCGCTCTTTATCACCTGATATTAAAACCTGGTTTTGCTATTGATACGGCCGGCAGATATCTTGCAGCTACCGACACTTCTTCTTTTATGACCAGGAGCAGGTCTGATTACGGAAGCCTTAGCCTGAGACTGCGAAATCTGGACCTCAGCCTGCAACCTGTTTTACAATTTGTTCAAAATAATGTTGTGGTCAAATCCGTTGCGTTGAGTGATGCGGTATACAGCCAGGAATTATTTGAGCCCGGAGAATACAACCTTCGTATTTTATTTGATGAGAATGGCGATGGTCAATTTACACCTGGTAAATTCTTTGGTGAAAAAAGACAACCTGAAATAGTCCGGCCTATTGAAAGGACAATTACTATAAAACCGGAATGGAATAACGAATTTGAGATCCTGCTCTAAATCATTTCAAACAGCATTAAGGAAACAGGCCATACGAGAGCCGGGACATGTCTTTTTTAACCTCTGTACAGAGTGGTTTTAACTAACTTTACACCCTATGCAATTCTCTTCCACTTTACTTGAAAATGCGGTAAATGAATTCTCCAGGCTTCCGGGCATAGGAAAAAAAACCGCCCTCAGGCTGGTACTTCATTTGTTGAAGGAGGATGCAGGAGAAGTTCAGCATTTTAGCGAAGTAATAAGCAGAATGAGAACTGAGATCAGGTTCTGCCAGCGCTGTAATAATGTATCCGATGCTGATTTTTGTTCCATTTGTTCTAACAGCATGCGGAAGCAGGACATTATTTGTGTGGTTGAAAATATCCGTGATGTAATTGCACTGGAAAGTACACAACAATTCAATGGTACCTATCATGTATTGGGCGGGGTAATTTCCCCGCTTGATGGAATAGGCCCCGGTCAGTTAAATATCGAGACCCTGGTTAACCGCGTAAGTAAAGAATCAACTATTGAAGTGATCTTTGCTTTAAGTCCAACAATTCAGGGTGACACAACCATATACTATATCCAGAAAAAATTGCCGGCCGCAACCCGTGTCACTACCATTGCCAGAGGCATAGCTTTTGGAGGCGAACTGGAATATGCCGATGAGATGACGCTGGCCCGCAGTCTTCAGAACCGGCTCCCGGTAGATAGTTATGTTGGGCGGTAATAACAAACCAGTAAATCATAAACCCTCCCTTGCATATATCCCCCCAATCAACTACTTTTGCGCCATTACAGGCGGATTTGTTTATTGTTCGGCCTTATCCTAAGCGTTGCTAAGGAAACAGAACTAATAAACGTAGAAACTCTACATAGTTTTCCTCGTTTATTGGACCTCAACGTCAACAGATTTTTAAAGACCTTAACAGAATCTCCTGTAGAAATAGCAGTTCGTTTGCACGAATCGCGATTCTATGAATTGATCATAAACAAAGAACATCATGACAAACATCCGCGAACTCTTAAAGCACAGGATCCTGATAATTGACGGAGCCATGGGCACTATGATCCAGAGATATAAACTGAATGAAGAAGACTACCGGGGTGAAAGGTTCAAAAACTGGCCATCAGATGTTAAGGGTAATAACGACCTCCTTTGCCTCACGCAACCGCATATTATCAGGGAGATACACGGTCACTATCTTGAGGCCGGAGCTGATATAATTGAAACCAATACGTTCAATGCACAAAAAGTTTCACTGGCCGACTATGGAATGGAATCATTGGCTTACGAGATCAATTTAGCTGCGGCGAAAATTGCTAAGGAAGCCTGCGCACTGGTGGGATCAGGGGAACAAAAATTCGTTGCAGGTGCCATTGGACCCTTAAATAAAACACTTTCGCTTTCACCTGATGTAAACAACCCCGGATTCCGTGCGCTCACTTTCGATGAAGCTGTTGATGCTTATTATGAACAGGTAAAAGGACTTGTAGATGGCGGCGCTGACCTTCTTTTGATTGAAACCATTTTTGATACGCTGAATGCGAAAGCTGCCATATTTGCCATTAAAAAATATTTCAGAGATACCAGCAAAGCCGAATTACCCATCATGATCAGTGGTACTATCACTGATGCCAGTGGAAGAACACTTAGCGGGCAAACACTTGAAGCTTTTTATAATTCCATTCATCATGCAAGACCTTTGAGTGTAGGTTTGAATTGCGCACTGGGTGCAAAGGAAATGCGTTCGCACATTGAAGAATTAAGTCAGCTTGCAGATTGCTATGTATCGGCCTATCCGAATGCCGGACTTCCTAATGCCATGGGAGAATATGATGAACAACCTGAAGATACCGGCCATTATCTTGAGGAATGGGCAAAAGAAGGTTTTGTGAATATTGTTGGAGGATGTTGTGGCACCACGCCTGATCATATCCGGCATATAGCTGAACATGTTAGGAACATTCAGCCGCGGCAATTACCGCTGTTTGAACCACAAGAACATGAAGACGCAAAGGAACATAAAGAATATGCACAACCGTCCTGATCATAGTACTGAAGATTTAGCTGGCAGGATAGTGGATATTGCCGTCAGAATTGATCAGGAATTAATTGTAAGTGACGCGCTCCGCATTGATATGCTCGTTTATAATGAGGTTATCAATGAATTAAAAGCACAGGAGATTTTTCTCCCTGTGTGGGAAGCACAATCATTAAGC
>CBIHLW010000367.1:0-3520 GCA_966210755.1 uncultured bacterium | reverse complement strand
GCATGAACTTGAACAAATATTCTCCAAAGCAAAATCTACAATCGTCAATGGTGAAAAAGTGATGTTGATAAGGAAAGGAAATCACCCTCAAAAATTTGATGAGTTCTCCACCCTGGAGGAACTGGAACTATACAGGAAAAGGGTGTTCAAATATTTGAAATAAATGTTTATGGCAATTACCTTATCACCATTTCCTTACCTGTAAGTCCATAATATAAATTCTGAAGGCCATGCACATTAAAAACATTTCCACTCACAGGTAAATCATTTACTGTAGCCCTGGCAAAACATTCCTTATTGTTTTTCATATAGCCATACACCTCGTTCTTATTATTTCCCTGTACTGGCAGAACAAGAACGAATTCTCTTGCTTCAGGATACAGGGCGTATTTTTTATTTTCAATGAAACCGCATTTTTCAAACCATTCCGGCTTTAAAAGTAAAGGGAAGAAAGAGGCCACATCACCTTTGGCCATTGATTCGAAATGGGAAAAATCAACAGGCACCGGAATGATCCTGGTGCCTGTTTTATATAAAATGATATTGCCTAATCTTAATTCAGAAGGATTGATCATGCTTTAAATTTGAATCAGATAAGATTGACACTTCTTTGAACGAACGCAGTGAGCTCACTTCCTTTCAACATACCCTGTGAAAGCAGGGCAAGATCATAGGCCTGTTTGGCAAGCGCTGTTTGCTGTTCACCTTCTGATTGTAATATTTTTGAAACCAATGGATGGTTTGCATTCACGGCAACTTTGTAAGAATCCGGTAATGAACCGTAAAAATTCATTCCTCCACCTCCCATTTTCGCCATATCCTTCATCCTGCGCATCCACTCTTCCATGGTTATGGTTACGGGTAGTTCTTCTGATGACAGGCTTTCAACCTCCACTTTCATATTGGAATTGCTGATTGCTTTTTCAAATACCTCTTTTAGTTTGTTAGATTCATCTTCGGTCAATTCGTGCTTGCTTTGATCATCTTTCTGAATCAGTTTATCAAGTACATCCGCGTCAACCCGTTTGAATGAGGTTTTTTCCAGTTTCATTTCCAGGTGCTGCATAAAATGATTATCGATCGGCGAATTCATCACCAGCACATCATAATGCTTTCTTCTGGCCGATTGTATATAAGCATCCTGCCTTTCTGCATCTATCGTGTAGAGATACACGATCCTTTCGTCCTTGCCGGTCTGGAAATCTTTTACTTTGGCCTGGTATTCTTCCAGTGTAAAATGTTCATTCCCGGTATTGGTGAGCAGCACAAAATCCTTAGCTTTCTCATAAAACTTTTCGTCACTGATGGCACCATATTTTACAAAAAGTCCTATATCATTCCATTTATCTTCATAAGCCTTCCTGTCCTTCCTGAACAGCTCATTCAATTTGTCGGCTACCTTCCTGGTGATATAACTGTTGATCTTTTTTACATTGCTGTCGGCCTGTAAAAAACTACGGCTCACATTCAGCGGAATATCCGGGGAATCTATCACGCCATGCAATAACATCAGAAATTCAGGAACGATATCTTTTACTTCATCCGTAATAAACACCTGCCTTGAAAACAGTTTGATCTTATTCCGCTGTACCTCAAAATCATTTTTAAGCTTGGGGAAATACAATACACCGGTGAGATGAAATGGATAGTCTACATTCAGGTGTATCCAGAACAACGGTTCTTCTGAAAACGGATATAGTTCCCTGTAGAAAGAAAGATAGTCTTCATCTTTTAACTCACCGGGTTGCTTTGTCCAGATAGGGTTGGGATTATTGATGATATTGGGAACATCAACCGACTTATATTTTGTTTCACCTTTTTCATCCTGTCCATCTTCAACAGATTCCTGTTTTGTACCAAATTGTACCGGCACAGGTAAAAATTTCGCATATTTATTAAGGATCTCTTCAATTTTACGCTCCTGAAGGAACTCTTCATTGTCTTTATTGATATAAAGAATCACATCTGTTCCTCTTTCTGTTTTAGTACCTTCTGTGATCTCAAACTCCGTACTTCCATCGCAGATCCAACCCGCTGGTTCGGCTCCATCCTGGTACGACAGTGTTTGGATCTCAACTTTATCTGCTACCATAAATGCCGAATAAAATCCAAGCCCGAACCGTCCAATGATCTCATTGGCGTCTTTGGCCTCCTTGAATTTTTCCATGAATTCTGTAGCACCTGAAAAGGCGATCTGGTTAATATATTTTTTGATCTCCTCTGCGGTCATACCCAAACCCTTGTCAGAAACCGTCAGCGTCTTTGCTTCCTGGTCTGCGCTTACCTGGATGGTAATATCGCCCAGTTCCTTATTGTATTGCCCAAGAGAGGACAGTCTTTTGATCTTTTGCGTGGCATCCACGGCATTGCTCACCAGTTCGCGTAAGAATATTTCGTGATCGGAGTATAGAAATTTTTTAATGATGGGAAAGATGTTCTCTGTATGTATGGATATCGTTCCTTTTTCCTGTACCATGTTGAGTATATGTTTTATTGTAATTCTTAGATTGCCGTTGCCGGCTCCATTATTTATCAACAGATGTTCCAAAAGAATATTCTTTGCCAGATTGACAGAAAGGAAGACCAGACCAATGGCCATCAGCTATTGGCCGGTAGCTATCGGCGGGTAGCCAGCCTATACCTTTTCATCGCCTCAATAAAATAATAATCAGCATAACTCAGCGAAACATCAACCTCTGTTTTGGCAGGGAAATGTCCTACACCATGTTTTATAATGAAACCCCCATTGGTACCTGGCTGTGCCCTGTAATGGGGTGATGATAAAGTTTGAAGCATTCGTTCGGCTGCAGAAAAATATTTTTCATCAGGAACATAGGTAAATAATTCCAGTAACGCGGAAGCCAGGATGGCAGCAGCTGAGGCATCCCGTAAAGCATCAGGTATGTTAGGGGCATCTAAATCCCAGTAAGGCACCTTGTCATCAGGCAGGTTGGGATGATCCAAAACAAAACCAGCGATCTTCCGTGCCTGTTCCAGGTAAACCGGATCTTTGGTTTCCCTGTATGTCAGTACAAATCCATAAAGCCCCCATGCCTGTCCCCTCGACCAGGCAGATTCATTACTATACCCCTGGGCCGTTTTTTTTTCTTTGATGGCGCCGGTTAAGGGATCATAATTAATTACATGATAGGAACTGTTATCAGCACGAAAATGATTTTTGATGGTTGTATTGGCATGAGTAACTGCCAGTTTATAATAAGATGAATCGCCTGTTTGCTTAGATGCCTGGAATAATAATTCAAGGTTCATCATATTGTCAATGATCACAATAAAATCATTGGGACCGGAATTCCAGGAGCGGATGCAGCCAACCTTTGCATTGAAACGGGATGAAAGTGATGTTGCACTGTTTACAAGAATGTCTTCATATTCTTTTTTTGACTGGATCCGGTCTGCATTTCCAAAACTGCAGTACATCATAAAACCCAGGTCGTGCGTACCTGTATTGAACTGTTCTTTTTTCAACAGCTCCAGCATTCTTTTTCCTTCAGTAAGGAGA
>CBIHLW010000366.1:0-3524 GCA_966210755.1 uncultured bacterium | reverse complement strand
GTACAAAGCTTCCATGATATGGCTGATCTGAGTGGGCTTTTTATCAGCCGGAATAAAAGCATCTATCTGTTGCCCAAAACAGATCAACCCTGCCTTATCCTGTTTTTGCAATGCCACATTACTTAATACCAGCGAAGTATTGATGGCGTAATCAAGCAGGGTCATTCCTTCAAAAGGCATCTTCATCACCCTTCCCATATTAACTATACAATAGATCTGCTGGCTTCTTTCATCGGTATAATTATTTACCATCAGGTCGCCGTGCCGTGCCGTTGCCTTCCAGTTGATGGTGCGGTAATCTTCTCCTCTCACATATTCCTTGATCTGTTCAAACTCCATGCTATGGCCAAGCTTTCGCATTCGCTTTACGCCTGTTTGTTGTAAATGTGTACCGGTTGCCATCAACTGGTAACGTTTCATCTGTACAAATGAAGGATAGACCTTTACAGTTTTGTGATCGTCAAAAATATAACGGCGCTTGCTCAACCTCAATGGACCTTCAACAAATACATTTATATTCCCAAACGCATATTCACCTCTTTCCACTGGCTTTATTACATATTCCAGTTGATACGGAGTTCGGGCTTCCATCTCAGCATACCTTATCCATTTCCTTTCCTGGAGCTGCACCGGTAGTTCATCAATTACCTGGCATTGCACTTTAAAATCGTAATCATTCTCCATTTCAATGATCACCTTATTGTCATCACCGTTGCTGAGCCTTAATGGAATGATGCGTTGTGCATGTATGCCCTTCCTTACCCGGTACAACAAATAAAGATCAATGATCAGCGCCATAGCCAGACAGGCCAGCACCAATTGTGCAATGGTAAAAAGAAAGGGTACAAAATAGCTGAGCATAAATAATACGGCAGCGCCAAACAGAATATAATAAACAACCCTGTTCAGTTGAAACGATGTGTTATCCCAGTATGCCAGCAAATTTCTAAACATCAGCGTGGGATATCCATGGTTTGAATGATTTGTTTAATCACATTGTCCTCTGTTATCCCTTCCATTTCTTTATCAGGTGAGAGAATGATGCGATGACGCAATACCGGTGGCACCACCTCCAGTATATCTTCCGGTGTTACAAAATCTCTTCCGCTGATGGCTGCCATGGCCTTGGCCGCATTCATGATGGCCAGTGATGCCCTGGGCGAAGCGCCGAGATAAATGGATTTATGATTTCTTGTCTGATGCGTTAACCTGGCAATGAACTGAAGTAATTTTTCTTCTATCACCAGTGTCTTAACCTGCTTGCGGATCCTGATGATCTTTTCTGATGTGAGCACTTCTTCAACTATGGACAATATATCCGTATTGCCCAGATTATGGAATTGGTTAAGGATCTCAAATTCTTGCGCTTCATCCGGGTAAGGTACCAAAACCTTGAAAAGGAATCGGTCGAGTTGCGCTTCGGGCAGCCGGTAGGTTCCTTCCTGCTCAATAGGGTTTTGCGTAGCCAGCACCATGAAGGGAGCCTGCATCTGGTATGTTTTACCATCCACCGTTATCTGCTTTTCCTCCATTACTTCAAACAAGGCAGCCTGTGTTTTGGCAGGGGCCCTGTTTATTTCATCTATCAAAACAATATTGCTGAATATGGGTCCTTTCTTAAAATCAAATATGGCATCCCTGGGATTGAACACCGGCGTACCCAATACATCGGAAGGCATGAGGTCGGGCGTGAACTGTATCCTGGAAAAGTGTACAGATAAAGACCGGGCAACCAGTTTTGCCGTTAGTGTTTTAGCTACGCCGGGCACCCCTTCAATTAATACATGTCCATCTGCCAGCAGGGCTGCAATGATCAGCTTTACCATTTCATCCTGGCCAACAATAACCTTCCTGATCTGCTCACGCACATTGAATACGGCTTCGTTCAACTCTGCCAGATCCGTTCTTGATTCAAAAATTTGTTCTTCCATTTTAGGTTTTTTGATAAAATAATTCCAGTTGCCTGTGAAATAATGATAAGTCATGTTCACTTATAGCGGAATTACGGTCTAATTGATTGATAAAAGATACGATCTCCGTTAATGATGCAACAGGATAACCCGATTTTACATGCAGGCTCCTTATAAATTCCTCATCCATGTTTTGTGTGGATAGATTATATACCGATCTCACATGTTCCCTGAAATAAACACTCATCTTTCCTGCAAGGTCGGTATGGTCTCTTTTCTCATGGTAAAGCCTTCCCATTGTTTTTACAAAATCCAGCGAATCATTTTTTGGCTTGCTGTAAGGCGGTATCATTCGCTGCCTGCGTCTTGACCCCAGCAGAACAAAAAGCAGCAGGGTGATAATTGCTGTCAGCAATCCCCACTTGAATGATTCATACCTGAATAAAACGGAAAGCCAGTTCTTTTTCTTTTCCGGCCGCGCTGCCTGTTTATCCATGTAATAATCATTCCATAAAATGCTGTTTATATGGCCGGGGATCACGGACATAACCTTTTCATAATAGAGGTAATTATCTCTGTGAAGAATAAAATAATTACTGAATGCCGCTGGTGCAGCATGAATGAACAAAGAACCGCTTCCTTTGTTTATCCTGATGAAATTGGGCCTTCCATCCCTGTCCGTTCCCAGTTGATGCGTAAATGCTGTATCAATTGATGTGAACCAGCTGTCATATTTTTTACCGGGGAAAACAAAATCCCGGCCTGTAGAAAAATAGTCGGTATTCAATTGCAAACCCAGACTGTCTTCCGCGGGAATCAGATCACCCATCAGGTCTGTGGCATAGGAGAAATGGAATAGCCTTCTTGCATCACCTGAAAAAGATTTCGCTACTATAAAAACATAATTGCCATTCTCCACAAAATCCATCAGCCTTTCCAATTCATACTGTTCTGCTTCAAAATTTTTCGACATCAGGATCACGGCCTGGTTATAGGAAGTAACGGCCACTGAATCCCAATAACCGGGATGATTGTGGTCATAATAAATCTCAGCCGCGGGGAACATTTCAGGCAACAGCCTTTTGGCCACTGAAGTACCATACGGAATTTTGTCCTGCTGTCTTAACGTTACCCGCTGGTCAAATTTTTTAGGACCATTCCTGTTGGCAGATACAATTACCAGCACTATCAATGCTGCAACCAGCAAACCGGCCAGGTATGGAAGGATATTTTTCATCAGTTCAGTTGCTGTTTAAATGATGAAAATTCTTTTTGTACGGACTGGAACGCCTCCGGTGTCAATACAAACTGTCCATACCAGGTATAATCAAAATGCCGTGTAAGCCGGAAGAAGCTTTTATAGTAACGTGATTTGGCCAGCTGGAATAAATAATCACTGTTGGTTTTCTCGTGCGAATACCTGATGATATTTTTTTCCGCCATATCCTTTAAGGTCTGCAGGTACAATAACCTCACTGCAAGCCTGAAGTTCCCGCCATTCACCGCCTTTTCAATATCCCGGTCATAGTTCAATGCAAATATGTTCTCCGCTCCGGCCAGTGCATCCTCCTCTTCATCATTTACCTGCGTTCTCCTTTTAAATAAACTGATATT
>CBIHLW010000365.1:0-3529 GCA_966210755.1 uncultured bacterium | reverse complement strand
GAGTTATTGTTTCTGGCTCTTGCCACCTGTTATTGTAATGACCTGTACCGTGAAGCCAACAGGCGTAATATGGAAATACAATCGGTTCAGGTATTTGTTTCAGGGCAGTTTGGTAAAGAAGGAGCGCCTGCCAGTAATATTCGTTACAGGGTAGATGTCAAATCCGGACATGATGCATCTGAAATCCGCTCTTTAATTACTTATGTTGACCAGGTAGCAGAAGTTCATAATACGCTAAGGCTGGGTGCAAAGGTTTCCCTGGAGTTGTGATATGACGAGATTAGGAAGTGATTAGAATTTTAAGAATCCGGCAATTTTTTCGGTGAGCTTAGTAGATTAGCCCAAATATTTCATCTTATCTCATGTGCATTGTGTTTACAATGTACACGGCCCTTGTTTTTACAAGGGCCTCTTATTTTTTAATACGTTCGAGAACTCTATTAAACCACTTCACCAGCCTGTCTGTGGGTTTTGCACCCGGGTCACCAATCAAGAAGCCATATGCATTCCACTGAGGAACATAATCAAAAATGATTTTGGCTATACTCAGCATGGGAATGAATAAGATCATACCGGCAATACCCCAGATAAATCCACCACAGATAATGGCAAGAAAAGTAGAAAGTGCACTGAGACTCACTTCCCCGCCCAGAAAATAGGGAGTGAGAAAATAATTATCAAGCGCCTGGATCGCAAAAAAACTTAAGAGCAGCCACATGGCGGGTTGCCAGTGGTTTTCTGTAACAATGGCTACTGCAAATGGAACCACTGCCGCCAGTACAGGCCCGATGTATGGAAGTATGTTCACCAGTGCCGCTACAGATGCCAGCAACAAGGCTCCCTTTATGCCTAAGGTCCAGAGTGAAATAAGATACAGCACAAACATGATCATTATTGAAATGGCCCTTCCTTTTAAATACTGCTGCGCCACAAGAGAAATGCTGTTCAGAACTAATTCTTTTTGTTCCATGTTGCTGCCTGCACTGAACTTGAGGAAGAATGTATAATACTTTTCTTTATGGAATAACATAAGAAAAGTAAAAACCAGGATAATGATAAGATTGACGATCAATTGAAATGAACTTCGCAGCACACTGGTAAAATACTTTCCTATGGACTGGCTGATATTCCTTGTTTCTGATCTGATCATTTCGGTCTGTTTTGCAACCGGTATATCAAATTGCCTTTCTATGAACTGTTGAATGGAGATGAGCATCTCATTAGTCTTTTGTTCAAATAAGGGCAGGTCCTGTATAAAACCTGAAAGTTGCGCCATCAGAATGGCAATCATTCCAAGAAACACCATCAAAAGAATAAGGATACAAATGATGCAGGAAACCACCCGTGACATTCCTTTCGCATCAAGCCACCGGCACAATGGCGCCATCAGCATAGACAGCATTATAGCAAAGACCAGGGGAACCAGAATGGGCCGGCCATAATACAGGATCACCGTGATTAATACCAGAAACAAAAGATTCTGGTTGATCTTTAACAGGGGAGATTTTGAAAATGGCATTTCAATGCAAAGTTACCTTCGAAGTTATTGGAAAGTTTCACTATTCATAAACTGGTAAAGCAATAAAAAAAGGACCATGTTCATAATGATCCTTTTTGAATGTAATCCCGGATAAGCCATTACACCTGATTCCAAACCTCCATAATCGTAAACGATTTATTTCCGGAAGGCATTTTCCAGTTTACTCTTTCACCCTTTCTTGATCCCAGCAAGGCAACACCTATGGGCGCAAGGATGGAAACTTTATTTTTAGAAATATCTGCCTTATCGGGAGTTACCAGTACCAGTTCTATTACTTTATTGCGGTCGTCATCCAGTATCTTAACTTTTGTATTGATACCTATTGCGGTAGAAGGAAATTCTTCACTTCCCACCACCCTGGCCTTACTGAGTTCGATTTCCATAGCCTCAGCATTCTGGCGGTCAAAAAGTGTTTTTCCGAACTTTCCTTTGAGGTAGGCCATTACCAGTTCATAATCCTCCTTCCTCAATACCAATGTATCATTAACAGTCTGCATGTTCATTGATTTAAATTTTAAAAAAAATAATACCTCTATTATTAAGCCCTTACTTTATGTGGACGCAGTTTATTTAACATGGATTCCCAGTCCCGGGCCCTGGATTCGCAGGTCTGCAGTTCAGCCGGGTTGTTCTTTTTCATTTCATAAAATGGAAGAATGACGTTATTACCTGAGGCCATTACCAGGTTAAGCGAAATGGATTTCAGGTATTTAACAAGATCCCTTTTTCTAAGACCACCGGCCTCTATATTTTCATATTCTTTGTGAACCATGCATTCTTTAACCAGATTAAGGTCTATGGTTTTGCAATCAGCATTTCCATTGATCTCCTTAATGATCATGAGTTTCCGGTTTACTCCATCCACCCCCAACACCATATCATGTAAAACCACCTGGCTTGAAAATGAAAGATTGAACCTGGTTGCTATCTCACTGGACTGATATAAAATGCAGCTTAATCTTTTATTAAAAAACCGGTCTTTCATTTTATTAATGATTAAAATAACGGGAATGGTTAAGACCAATGTGGCAATTACTATCATTTCTAAAATCATAATCAGCAGATTTAGTTATTGACCATGCTCATTATCATTAACATGTTTATCATACAATGCCACAAACAGAACCGGAATGGAAAAACACAAACCCCAGTACCACTCCTTATGTATTACAAGGCCATTGCGCAGTACAATTGCATTAATAATAACTGCAAGAAAAACGATCGCACCGGTGATGCTGACCTTGCGGTAATGGAAAGACATGAAAATTCTGTTGAATTAAGTAAAAATTACACTAGCATGAACCCCCCGTGCCGCGCTATCAGGCCGGGGAAAGCGTATTGAAGTCCTTAAAATTTGAAACGTAATAAAGTTCAGGACAAAATGGGAAAAACTCAGTAAAGGAACAGGTATAACAATCTCGGGTATCCCGGATCACAAACCGGGCATGGGCACCTAAATTGTCATTATGAATAAAACCTGTCATATCTACAAATCTAAATAAAATAAGGGTCTGAAAAAAGTTAATAAACAGTTCAGGAAATTACAGCTTTTTTATCGGTCATCTGTCCTGCCCTGTTGCAGAAGATGCATCTCAAACTGCTCGATCACAGCTGTGTTACCAACGGTCCATTCAGGATTACCCAGCTGTTTTAACACCTCATGTATATTGACTCTTTCCCTTTGTTTTTTGATGGTTGATTTTACTATACAGGTAGCAATGTCCCTTCCCTGCCTGGAAACATGCTGCCTGAGGTAAATCCATTCATCACTAACATGCAATACTCCGGTATTCACCCTTGCTTTCTGAAACAGCTTCAGCGGACGAATGAACTGCACTGAAATAGCTGCTGATGGAACATACCATTTATTCTTCCTGGCAAGCCTGAAAAATCCTGAGCGGACCATAAAGTCAATCCTGCCTGCTTCCATTACCGTCATTAAAGCCGCATGATTCATGACAGAGGCATCTACATCCGTAATCCATACGG
>CBIHLW010000364.1:0-3531 GCA_966210755.1 uncultured bacterium | reverse complement strand
GTTGTCGGTTTTATAATTAGTCTTCCTCCTGATCCAGGTTAATGAATATCCTGACGGATCTGATCCTGTTCCTTTCAATTTCCAGAATAGTGAAATCGAAATCCCCGCTTGAAATGGTTTCGTTTACTGAAGGAAATTCTCCTGCAATTTCAAGTACCAGTCCGCCAAGTGAATCGCTCTCCCCTTTTACTGCATCAAACGTATCAATAGGAAGACGCATTGTACGGCAAAGATCATACAACATAATTTTTGCATCTGCTATCCAGGTATTGTCATCCACTTTTCGTACCGATGTTTCTTCTTCATCAAATTCATCCTTGATGTCTCCTATAATTTCTTCCAGGATATCTTCCATGGTAACAATGCCGCTGGTTCCTCCAAATTCATCTACAACGATAGCAAAATGAATACGTTTGGCCTGGAATTCCCTTAGAAGATCTTTAATCAGTTTTGATTCGGGCACAAAAAGCGTTGACCTGATAAGCGGATGCCAGTCAAAATCATCATTGTTCAAAAAAGGCAGAAGGTCTTTTGTATTCAGGATGCCTACAATTTCATCAAGACTGTTTCGGAAAACCGGCAGCCTTGAATAATGTAGTTCTTCAACTTTTGGTACAAGTTCAGCAAAAGGTGTATTATAATCAATCCCATTCACATCAAGCCTGAAACGCATGATCTGTTTTACAGAAATGGTGCTGAATTTAATGATGCCCTTCAAAATGTTCTTTTCTTCAATGGAGGTTTGAACATTGTTTATTTCAATGGCATCGTCCAGTTCTTTCATACTTGTAGCCTCAGATTCATTGGCACCACTGGTTTCACTGATTCTGTCGGCAATGGCCACCATCCGGATACTTATTCTTCTTAATAAAAGATGAAGCGCTTCAACAACAGAAGAAACATTATATGCAAAACGGAGTGTGTTTTGTGAAGCCCAAACCTTGGGAAGCATTCTTACTACAAATACAATGACAACAGCTATAATTATTATTTTAACCAGCATGTTGATGTCTATTGGAACAATAATATTAACGGTTCCCAATTTTAAAAGAGGAGATAACAGAAAATTGGAAAGAATAATGATGCTGATATTGAATAAACCGCCTGCAATTAGAAGGGATGTATAAACAGCTTTTCTTTCTTCAAGTAAAGAGGTGATCCTTCTTGCTGCTGCATGCTGTTTGGTTTTAAGCATGTTCAGGTCGCGGTTCTGCAAAGAAAATAAGGCCACTTCTGCACCCGATGTGATAAAACCCAATAATAATAAAATGAATAAAAAGACAACTAAAAAAACAGTGCTTTGCGGATTTATGGCAAGTAGGATAGAAAGATTATTTTCCGGGAAAGAGTCCATTCAAATTTTTTGGTGAAAGAATAAGCTAATTAAAAGGGCAGGTCGAAAGGCCTGCCTTTTATAACTGTAAAAATAATTCTTTATTCAATACTCCATATCGGGACCTATTCCAGGAGTACCGGCAAATCCTTCCATGCTGCTGTCCGGATGGCTATCCGGATTTCCATGCGCACCACCATCGGTACGTTTATCCAGCATAATAAGATTGTCGCCAACCACCTCAGTGGCAAACTTTCTGTTACCCTCCTTGTCCTCCCAGCTACGGGTTCTTAACCGGCCTTCTATATACACAAGGCTGCCTTTGTGCAGATATTTTTGGGCCAGTTCAGCAAGCCCCCTCCATAAAACAACTGTGTGCCATTCCGTTTGAGAGATCAGTTTACCTGACCTGTCCTTAAATGTTTCCGTTGTGGCAAGCGGAAATTTTGCGACGGCAATATTTCCTTCAAGAAACTGTACATCCGGATCTTTTCCCAAATTGCCAATCAGCATAACCCTGTTTACTCCTCTCATACAATCTGATTTAATCTGTGAATCAATTCGTCTTTCTCTTCGTCTTATAAATTTAAATAAGTTAATCAAATTTTTTGCCAGCAGCACGGCGAAACTCATTTACCACCTGAAGCGAACTGTTGTAAGGATCTTGGAAAGGCGAATTTCCCCAGTTCAGATCTTTTAACCCAGTTGTATCCGGAAACATTGTTTTTTTTATGGAGGTGAATTTCAAAGAAAGTAAAATGAATGAACTGATGAGTTAGTTTTTGTTCCAGGGTACCGAGTGATTTTATCCTGCCGGGTAATTCAACTCCAAATTGTTCTGATAACAATTTTTCAAGGGCCGGCTGGTTTGAAAGGACATCTGTTTCAATCAGAACAAATTCATATAACTGGCTCCAGATAACCCGGCCACTTCTCTGCCTGATTAAAATTTCATCACGCCAGGGTATAATGAAATAATTCAGCCACCTCTTCCTGATTTTCAGCTTTTTTTCTTTAAGAGGCAAAATGAGTTGCTTCCCCAATTGAAAAGCTTTGCACGACCCGGAAAAGAAGCAATGTGAACAATCTGGCCTTGGTTTACAAATAACCGCTCCAAAATCCATAATGGCCTGGTTATAGATACCGGCCTGATCCATTGGAAGCAGCTGTTGGGATAATGCTGAAAAATATTTTTTCCCAATGGCGGAATCAACAGCGAGCTCAATATTAAATATCCGTGTCAGGACCCTGTAAACATTACCATCAAGTACAGCATAGGGAAGGTTAAAAGCAAATGAACCGATGGCGGCAGCTGTGTAGCTGCCTACCCCCTTTAATTCAAGAATGGATTCATAATCATCCGGAAATCTTCCGCTCAGTTGTTTTGAAATATACCGGGCTGATGCCAGAAGGTTCCTGCATCTGGAATAATAGCCCAACCCCTCCCAATATTTGAACACTTCTGAATCACCGGCCTCCGCCAGGGTATGAACATCAGGGAAACGGTTTATAAAGTTTTGATAATATTTAAGTCCCTGGTCAACTCTGGTTTGCTGTAAAATGATCTCACTTAACCAAATTTTATAGGGGTCTTTTACGCCTTTCCAGGGCATTTCCCTCTCATTATGTTTCAGGTTCCATTCAAGTAAGCCCCTAACAAAAAGCCCTGCTGTATTGGAATCAGGCCCATTTACCATCTTCTGAAGCTGTTTAAATTAAATTCAGGGCATACACCATGGCAAACCCCAGTAAAAATATTTTGTATCCTATTGACAATCATACTATTTTGTACTATATTGCTTTTAAACAATTAAAAAACCATGCTATGATAAAAGCAGATTTAGTAAACCAGATATCTGAAAGAACAGGCATTCCCAAAGTAGATGTGTTGGTTACACTTGAACAAATGTTCAAAGAAATCAAAGAATCGCTTTCTAAAGGTGAAAACATTTACATAAGGGGATTCGGCAGTTTCATAACTAAAAGGAGAGCTGCTAAAATCGGACGTAACATTAAGAAAAATATTGCTGTTCATATTCCCGAACATAATATCCCGGCATTCAAGCCAGCCAAAGAGTTTGTTTCAGAAGTAAAGAAACTGACTGCAGTACAGTAACTTTGCCCTCCCAAGAACGGGAGCGATATGAAAAAACCCCAGTGGATTTCGGTTGGAATAGCCATCCTGCTTGTTGCAGGCC
>CBIHLW010000363.1:0-3536 GCA_966210755.1 uncultured bacterium | reverse complement strand
TGTTATTGGCTGGGAGAAAAAGATAATCGATAATCCCAAATGCAGACGCTAAAAAATAAATCATGAAAAAAATTCTGGTCACCATAAGTCTCATAGCCTTATTAGGATGCGAAAAAACAAGTGAGTACGCGGCTTTTACCGGTGGTACGGGACAGGGTGGTTCGCTTGCCAGGTTTACCATAATGGGAAACCATCTTTATACTGTGGATCATGAGAACCTCAATGTATTTGATATTACAAACGGGGGCCAGCCGATCTTTAAACGTTCGGTGCCGGTTGGTTTTGAAATAGAGACCATATTTCCCTTTAAGGATAAATTGTTCATTGGATCTACATCCATGGTGCATATTTTCAGTATTGCTGATCCGGCCAGTCCGCAAAAACTATCCGAGGCCATCTCACCAGAAGTGATGCGCAGGTGCGACCCTGTGGTAGCAAAGGACTCAGTGGCATTTGCCACCCTTAGAACCAATGGTGCCTGCGGGGGTACCCAGAGTATCCTGGCCGTATATGACATAAGTGAAATAACACGGCCTGTGCAGCGTGGAAGTTATCCGGTGTGGGAACCTTATGGCCTGGGTTATTCAGGTAACACACTTTATGTATGTGATGGTATTCAGGGACTGGTAGTGTTTGACATCAGCCAGCCTTTTCAACCCCAGTTCATTAAAACAATTGGCATGCAGGGCAATTCCCGGTTTATTGATGTCATACCTTTTAATGATCTGCTCATTGCATGGGTTACAGATGGTATGATGCTTTATAATATCTCAGATAAACAAAACCCGGTATTGATCAGGAAAATCATTTGATGAAAAAATTAATTTTGCCGGCCTTGTTCATGGCCATGCTCTCCGCGCAGGCGCAAAAAAAAGAACGTATTCCTCTTGCCTATGAAAAGGCCGTGAGCTTTAGTCCACTGATGTTGCTGGGGCCCGATTACACACTGACAGGAGGGTACGAAAAAAGGATCAGCCCAAATCTTGTATTAGCTTCTGAAGCAGGTATCATCATGGGCTCCTCTTATTTTTCCAACATGGAAAATTCAGGCAGGGCCTGGGGAATCCTGTTAAGGCCTTCCGTAAAATTTTTTATGGACAGGGATAAAAATTTTTACCTGCAGCCTCAGTTGTTTTATAAAATGGTCAATAATCAATTATATGACTGGCTGGGAAAAAATTGCGTGGATGCAGTTCCTGCCTACGAAGAATTGCAGCACTTTACATTACGACGCCAGGCATTTGGATTCAATACCATTGCAGGCATTCTGGTTCCAAACAAAAGCAGGAAGCTATTGTTTGATTTTTATCTGGGCCTGGGTATACGGCACAAAACGGTGCACGTTCCAGGTGATGAGCACAGCTGTTATATTCCCAATGGTTTTGGATTCGGCAGTTTTGACCAGGAAGGAACATTTCCGAATGTTGCCGGAGGGGTGAGATTATTGTTTGTACTATAATAGCGGGGGGCTATTGGCTATTGGCCTTCCTGTCTTTATTTCTCAGTGCTTTAAATTCTGAACCTTCCTTCCATCCTGGCCATACATCTTTTACGGCTATTCTTTTTCCTACAAGAAATAAAAGCTTCAGGTCTTCAATGGAACCTTCCACGTTATAATTTTCATTGAATTCATCTGATGGCCTGTGGTAGTGTTGCCCGGTATATTCTTCATCTTTTTGCCTGCCATAATCTTTTCCTTTACCAATTATATCAATCCCGCTTCCGGTATATAATGATGGTATGCCCACCTTTGCAAAGTTGAAATGATCCGAGCGGTAATAATAACCGGCTTCGGGATGGGTATCAAAGGAGATCTCCCGGTCGAGATCATCCGCTACTTCCTTCAATATATCTTCAAGCTCAGATTGTCCCTGGCCGATTATGATGATATCTTTTGCTTTACCAAGGTTGTTCAATCCATCCATATTGATGTTGGCCACAGTATTTTCTGCCGGGTACACCGGGTTTTGGGCATACCATGCCGATCCCCACAATCCCTGCTCTTCTGCTGTTACAGCAAGAAAAATTATGGTACGGTCGGGTTTTGTTTTAGAATTTTTGAAAGCGCGTGCCAGCTCAATCAATCCTGCTGTAGCACTGGCATTATCCAGTGCGCCATTGTATATACTGTCGCCGGTTTCATCTGGTTTACCAATTCCAAGATGGTCCCAGTGTGCAGTATAAATTACATACTCCCCGGGTTTTGTTGCCCCCGTGATCTTTCCAATTACATTATATGATTTATTGTAAGTAGCTGATACTTTGATGGAGGTTGTTAATCTGGTTTTTAAGGAGAAGCCTTTGAATCCGGGTTCCGCCGCCTTTCTCATTATACTGGAATCATAACCGGCTGAGGTAAATAATTTTTTTGCGGCTTCATTTGATACCCATCCTACCATGTCGCAATAGGGTACATCTTTTCCACGGTCATCCAGGTGAAGCCTTGATCCATTCCAGTTATTTTGTACAACTGTAAATGGATAACTTGCTGCTTTTGTTTCGTGGATCACAAGGCAACCTTTTGCGCCCTGCCTGGCAGCTTCTTCAAACTTATAGGTCCACCGTCCGTAATAGGTCATGGTATCACCTTTAAATAATTCATTGTTGATGCCATAACCCGGATCGTTTACAAGAACCAGCACAATTTTCCCTTTTACATCCAGCCCTTCATAATCATTCCAGTTTCTTTCAGGTGCATTCACGCCATACCCTGCAAATACCAGTTCATCCTCATGAATAGAAATTACCGGATCTGTTTTTTCGGTCCAGATCACATAATCCTCCAGGCCTGTTAACTGGTAATTTCCTTTTGGCGATTGTATCCTCATGATACTGTCGGCACTGGTTTGAATATTCACCATGGGCACTTCCTGCAGGTAGCTGTTGCCATTTCCCGGTTCCAGACCGGTTGCTGCAAATTTTTGTTGAAGAAAAGTGATGGTCCTTACTTCTCCTTCGGTGAATGGTTTGCGGCCCATGAATGAATCGGAAGCCAGTATGCTTATATGCTTACGGAGGCTGTCGGCATTCAGTGCGTTGATGCCTGTATCAGCTGACATGCCGGCCTGATGGTTTTCGCTGCAGGATGCCAGTAAAAGGAAACCGTAAATGGAGATGAGAAGAAAGCGGTTCATAGCCTTTGGTTTATTTGGAAAAGTTAATTCAATTTCAGAAGCCAGTGGTCAATAACCTGCAGCTATCAGCCCCGGGCTGGCTTTTTTAAGGGTCAGGAGGTATACGGGGCAGAAAATGGATAAGGATTGATTAAACCGGATTTTACTATTCAGCCGCTGGCTTTTTTCTCCTTTCTTCCTTATATTACGCCAGATTCAAACTGCATCTTTTATGAAAAAACTATTTCTTTTATTTTCCTTCCTTACAATGGCCTTCATATCAAATCTGGAAGCTCAAAAAGGGGGTAACAATGCACAGCGCCTGCAAAATTTTAAAGAGCGGGTAAAACCTTTACTGATGCAAAAAACCGGCTTGTCCGATGCTGACGCGGATAAAGTGATCAAAATCCGTTTTAATTATGC
>CBIHLW010000362.1:0-3540 GCA_966210755.1 uncultured bacterium | reverse complement strand
GGTTACCTGGCTGTTGGAAAAGATATAAGCGAAATGAAACAGGCCCAGGAAGAAATGCGGAAAAGCGAGGAGTTTTACCGCACATTGATTGCCGATTCACTTGATGGAATGATACTGGTAAATGTGGAAGGCCTGATCACTTTTTCTTCTCCCTCTGTAAAAAATGTTTTGGGTTACAATGTAGATGAACTGATTGGAAAAAATTCCTTTGAATTTGTTCATCCAGACGACCTGTTATGGGCTGCTCAATCTTTTCAAAAAGAGGTTATTGAAAATCCTGAAGTGAAGTTTATCACTGTAAGGTTGAAAAAGAAAAATAGTGACTGGCAATGGTGTTCGGTGCGTGGCCATAATATGCTGAACAAGCCAGGCATTGATAGCATTGTAATTTATTTTCACGACGATACCCTGCGTAAGCAGGCGAAGGATGCTTTAAAAGAAAGTGAAAAGCGATTCAGAGACCTGATACGCGATCTTCAGGTGGGTGTTTTTCTCACAAACAAAAATGAAGAGATCTTACTTTGTAATAAGGCCCTTGCCCAGGAGGTTTCCATGCCAATTGAAGAGATAGTCGGGAAAAGTGTTTACGACATCCTGAATAAAAACATGATTAATGAGCGTGGAGAACATATCAATTATGAAGACAGGCCTTTAACCAGTTCCATCAGAACAAAAAAACCTGTAAAGGATTTCGTGATCGGGGTATCACATCCGCGTACCAACGAAAATATCTGGATATTGGTGAATTGTGATCCATTTATTGATGATAAAGGAGAGATTACGCATGTGGTGGCATCGGTATTAAATATCACGGAAAGAAAGAAACTTGAACAGAAACTGGTGTCAGAAACAATTTCACACCAGCGCCAGTTAACGCAGGCCACACTCGATGGACAGGAAGCAGAGCGCCGTGAGATCGGGAAGGAACTTCATGATAACATAGGGCAACAATTAACCACCATCAAACTTTTTCTGGACCTGGCCAAATCCACAGCTGACGACACTACCAATGAAATGGTAAGCATGGCCCTGAAGGGTGTTGGAGATGTGATCAATGAGATCAGGGCAATGTCCAGGTCACTTGTGCCTTCCACATTACAGGACCTGGGGTTGATAGAATCGATCTCCGAACTGATTGAATCCATGTAGAGGACACAGTTAATGGAACTTGAATTTGTATACCTTGAATTTGATGAAGAAGTTTTTCCGGTAAATCAGAAGCTTTCTATATTCCTCATCATTCAGGAGCAGCTGAATAATATAATAAAACACGCTGGCGCTTCTCATGTTCAAATCTGTTTAAAAGAGAATAACAACCAGGTTTCACTTACCATAAAAGATGATGGAAAGGGCTTTGATCCCAAAAAGGTCAGGAAAGGATTAGGATTTATTAATATAGCTAACCGTGCTGAATTATTCGGAGGTAAAAAGCAGGTGATCACCGCACCTGGTAAAGGTTGTCTTCTTAAAGTGATCTTTCCCCACCCTAAATTAAATACGGCAGATACAACTCTTCCGATAAGCTTAACATAGATTGACCTAAATTTGCGGCCTGTTCTGCTGCCCATGCAGACTTTTTACAGCCAATGAGCGACGCAATAAAACATGAATGTGGCCTTGCATTTATCAGGCTACGTAAGTCCTTCTCTCACTACCATCAAAAATATGGCTCCGTGCTCTGGGGTTTGAATAAAATGTACCTGCTCATGGAAAAGCAGCACAACCGTGGCCAGGATGGTGCAGGTCTTGCTACTGTAAAAATGAATGTAGAGCCAGGGTACCCATTTCTTTCCAGGATCAGGAGTAGTGAGCAGCAATCAATAGCAGATATTTTTAAACAGATCGGTAAAGAGTTCAATGAATTGCAGAAATTCAATCCGGATTTTGGAAACCATGCCGGATTGATGAAGGGTCATCTGAGCTTTTTAGGTGAATTACTTCTTGGTCACCTCCGGTATGGAACGCAGGGCAAGAACAATGTGGAATTCTGCCATCCTTTTTTAAAACGCCATACGGTGCCAGCCCGGAACCTGGCACTTGCAGGTAATTTCAACCTGGTAAATACTGACGAGTTATTTGAGCTGGTAAATGTTGATGCAGGTGAGTTCCAGAAGCAAAGCGATCTGGCTGCCATGATGGAAGTGCTGCATCATTTTATAGTGCAGGCAGATGAAGAATCTCCACAGCAATTAAACATTGCAGGAGCATTGAAAAAGGCTTTGAAATTATTTGATGGCGGCTTTCACGTAGGTGGAATGACGGGTAATGGAATTGGTTTTGTTTTCAGGGATGCCCATGGTATAAGACCTTCTTATTATTATATGAATGATGATGTGGTGGTGGCGGCTTCCGAAAGGGCGGCTATCAGAACCGCATTCAACGTTGGGGAAAATGAAGTAAAGGAACTGATGCCCGGGAATGCACTGATAGTACTTGAAAACGGGGTGGCAAAAATTGAACAGGTTCTTGAACCAAAAGAAAGAAAAGCCTGCAGTTTTGAACGTATATATTTTTCAAGAGGCAGCGATGAAAAAATATACAGTGAGAGAAAAAAACTTGGGTATAACCTGAGCCGGCAGGTACTGGAGTCAATTGATTTTGATCTGAAGAATACCATATTTTCTTTTATACCCAATACAGCAGAAGTTGCTTTTTATGGTTTGATAAAAGGTTGTGAGGATTACCTCAACAACATCAAAGTGGAGCGCATTTCTTCATGGGGCAACAATGTGGACCCTGAGAAGCTGCATGAAATGATCAACCGCAAAGTGCGCATGGAAAAGATCGCCAACAAGGATGTGAAGATGCGCACTTTCATTACAGAAGATTCATCGCGTAATGAAATGGTTCAACACGTTTATGACATCACCTATGGTACGGTAAAAAGAGGGGTAGACACGCTGGTGGTGATAGATGATTCCATTGTAAGAGGCACAACTCTTAAAGAAAGTATCATACGGATGCTGGCAAGGCTGGAACCCAGACGCATTGTGGTTGTTTCATCTTCGCCCCAGATCCGTTACCCCGATTGCTATGGCATTGATATGAGCAAGCTGGGTGATTTCATTGCATTCAATGCAGCTGTTGAATTATTAAAGGAGCGCGACAAGGAGCACATTCTCCAGGATATGTATACTGAATGCAGGGAGCTTCACCGCAACAGCCAGCTGCACAGTGTGAATGTTGTAAAACAACTATATAAATCTTTTACAAACGAAGAGATCACAAAAAAAATAGCACAGCTCATTACTCCTCCCAATTTGAACCTTCCGGTGGATGTGATCTTTCAGACCATTGAATCCCTCCACGAAGCCTGCCCGAATAACCTGGGCGACTGGTATTTCACCGGCAACTATCCTACTGCCGGTGGCAACCGGGTAGTGAACAAAGCCTTTATGAATTATATGGAAGGGAAGAATCAGAGAGGGTATTGAACAAAGGAACAGAAGAACAGGGACCAGGGGAAGCAGGAAATTCATTCAGAGCCTGGTTCAGCATTCAATCATTCCTTGTTCTCTGTTCAACCAGGTTGTTTATCAC
>CBIHLW010000361.1:0-3564 GCA_966210755.1 uncultured bacterium | reverse complement strand
CGGAAAAGAATATGCAAGATCTCCCAGCAGCGGACCGTCATAAGGGCTTATGAACTGCGATTCCATGCCATAGGGTTTGTGAATTATAAAATAACGAAGGGGTACCTGCATGTTGCAAAATAAGCAATTCAATACTTGCCGGATGCTAAGGGGTTAACTTAAAATTATAGTGGCAAATAGTAATGGTTGTTGATACATGATACCAGCAACCATTTGAAAAGGTGAAGGATTAACGCGTACCGTTTTTCATTAAACGTTCCATTTCATCATAATCCTTTGCCAGGAAGTATAGATCTACAGAGGTTGAGGTCCTGCTGTTACCCGGTTCACCTTTAACATGGTGCAAGTAAGTAACGGCATTTTTAAATTCAATACGAAGGATCTTTACTTTGTCATTGCTTCTCTCAGGCCATAGATAATAATTGAAACCTGACCAGTCTATATCGCTGTAATCGCTGACCCATGTACTGCTATATTTCCCCTGACCAACCATAGTAACGGAAATGGCCGATTCACTAAATACCTGGTCTCCGATCTTTTCGTCATTACCTACAAGATCCATGATCTTTTTACCCTTTGCCTTGTTCAGCAGTTTCTGGATGCCGGCAAAAGTTTCTGATTTAGACTGAGCGTAACTAATACCTGAAAGGCATAAACTTAATGCCATTATGATCAATATTTTCATCACTTGTATTTTGATTTTTTTGATTTGAAAGATTATGACACCGCACTATTTATGCACCTGCCGTATTTTAATTGGTTGTGAATTTTTTAAATAAACGCTCCATTTCATTCTTGTCTTTAGCAAGAAAGAAAAGCTTTGCCGATGAAGCGGTATCATTAAATCCCTGGTTCCCTTTTTCACCATAGAAATGAGCAACGGGATCTTTAAATTCGATGAGAAGGGTCAACACTTTATTATTGCCCTCAGTGGTCTTAAATGAATAGGTTAATCCTGGCCAGTTTATCTTACAATAACTGTGGGTCATGGTGAGGCCAACTGAACCCTGACTGGTTTTTGGAACTGATATTTCCGATGCTTTAAATGTCTGGTTCCCGATCATATCTTCATCGAATAAACCGGGGATTATCTGGCCCCTGGCTTTATTCAGCAATTTTTCGATTTCCGTAAATGATCCGGATTCCGGCTGGGCATAACTATATGTGGTAAAACAAAATGTAATGGCTAATAGAAATATAGTTCTCATAAAGGTTACATTACATATTTAAAATGCAATATTGTACTGACTCAGGAGGGGTCAAAATTTCAGGGACAATCCCTTTTTGCGTATCGTAATGGTATGAAATCCTACAGCGCTGAATAATTGAACTTCGTGTGATCCATCGGGGCTGTTCCAGTGTTCCAGGTAAGTGCCCTTGTATAATTTATATCCTTTTGAAGTAAGCATTTGCTCAATAAGTTCAAATCCATCTGAAAAAAATCCATTAAAGTCTACCACGTCAATTTTATCTTTTTGAAAAAACATATTGATCTGGTAATACCTTGAATTTCTCTGATAAAAGCGTACCTGCTGGTTGCCATCGTCGTGAACAAGCCTTTTATCCTGCAAAATGAAATAATCGATCTGATTTTTTGTTTTCGTATAGTCCAATGTATCGGCTCCAAAATATTTCATGATCCTTTTGAATGAAGCCGTGTCAAATTCAATTTTTCTTTCTTTCGATTGTGCAAATCCTGTAGCACAGCAGCAGGTAAAGATCAGGAGCGTAACAATTTGTTTAGGTAGAAGATTCATAGCAGGCAGGAGTTTTTTAATTTTCTTGAATATTAGAATACGGAAACATTAGGTGCGCTAATATACATTTCGATCATTGAGGAAAAAATACCTGAAACCGGGTATTTATGAACTGTTTATTATCTAACAAACGGTTTTGATATCAATCCTCACTGTATTCATTGCTATCCGGCAGCGAAGCTGAAGTTGAATGGAACAAACAAAGCATCTTTGGTCTTTTTTTTGGAAGGCAGTGACAAAAAAACAGGTATTGAAACAAACTTTATAATTCAGCTATCAACTTATCTGCAGCCTCCTTACTCATGGCCTGAACATTGGCGTTGTAGCCAGCCAGGTATTCCCAAAAAGTTTTCTTTACGGATCGGAATACTTTCACATCAACAGGTTTGTTGCGGTCTGCAACTGTAATGATTCCTTTTTTTGTTACTGTTCCATCCCGCAGAAGACGATAGGAAACCACCAGGTCCTGCTTTTCAGGATCAACAAAAATGCGGTCCCAGGTTACGTACCAGACCACAAGAAATACCAGCCCGCCTTTATCCACCATAGAGAATTTTGCCGGCATATTCTCTACTTTCAGTTCCACCGTCTGACCTTCCAGTTTTCTTTTCAGTCCTTTGCCATTGGCATAAGGAATGAAGGTTTGCTGGAAGGTGTTGTGTGGCACCAGCTCATTCATTGTGGATACAGTTCCATATTCCCATTGCCAGTAAAAAAGCGCTGGTATCATTTTCATTTTTCTTTTCTCTGTTCTTGCTATCACATTGTCATTTGCCTCAGGTTGGATGATATGGATATAATCACTCTTCCTCGGCCTGTTCTGAACGGGATTGCCATACTCATGGTCTATCCACCGGTCAATTTTTCCTGGAGTAAGGCAGGAAGAAAAGCAGAGCAAGAGGATCAGGATAAATAAACTGAAGCCGGTAGTAATTCGGAGATTTAAAAGCATCGTGAGAATAGTTTTGGCAGTTCCTAATATAGTAAAAATGCACTAAGTTGGAAAAGCCAGGCGCAAAATCGTTGATAGGAACAAATACAAAAAGATCGCTGTGAAAAGTAGGGGCCATTAGAGGTAGGTTCATTTCAGGGGCTGTTCAAACTGGCGTACAGATGCCAAAAAGCGGATTTCTTATACCACTCCTTTGCTCTTAATTATAAAGTGAATATCTTGGCAACTGTCAGCCTGAGCTGATAAATTCAATCCATGAAAAAACTGCTTCTCATTTTCTGTTGTGTTCCGCTTTTGTCGGGTGCCCAGAATTTTTATATCTCTGCCCGCGCCGGCCTTGCTGGTTATCAGGGCGATCTCAAAAAATCTTCGGCTGTTCTTTCACAAATGAAGTTGATGGGTTCTGTTGGAGCTCAATATGATCTTTCCGAGCACATAGTTGCAAGAAGTTATGTTAGCTATGGAAGTTTAAAAGCCGATGATAAGAAAGGCAATGCCGGCATGCAGGAGCGCAATCTTAATTTCCAGACAAAACTGATTGATTTCGAAGCGGGGGTGCAGTATAATATTTTTAATCTGAATTATCGTTGGTGGACGCCCTATGTAAGTGCGGGTATCGGAGTCTTTCATTATAATCCTTATACAGAACCAGGTAAGGACAACAGGGTCTTTCTGAAACCACTCAGTACAGAGGGACAGGGTTTTATTGCGGGGGTGAAACCTTATAAGCTTACCCAGTTGAGCATTCCCCTGGCATTTGGTTTGAATTATGTAACGGGCGAGGATACCCGTATCGGAATTGAATTTGGTTATAGAAAAACATTTACAGACTATCTTGATGACGTAAGTACCGTT
>CBIHLW010000360.1:0-3575 GCA_966210755.1 uncultured bacterium | reverse complement strand
GTTGTATTTTACTACCTTTGCACCCTCAAAATCGTGAGATGGCGAATTAAGCAGAATTGCCAAAAGCTTTCTGCCCGTTTCGCTCCTGACTAAAACAGACTATATTCAATACAAATAACATGGCTGATCTGAGATTTCAACGCAACTTTGGTATTGCCGCCCACATTGATGCCGGCAAGACCACAACAACTGAGCGTATTTTGCGCTATACCGGTATGATCCACAGGATAGGTGAAGTACACGATGGTGCTGCCACCACAGACTGGATGGAGCAGGAAAAGGAAAGAGGTATTACAATTACCTCAGCTGCAGTTAGCTGCCAATGGAATTTCCCTACTGTGTTAGGTAAGGCCACTCCAGACACTAAAAAATATTATTTCAATATCATTGATACCCCAGGACACGTTGACTTTACTGTTGAAGTTGAACGTTCAATGAGGGTATTGGATGGTTTGATCGCCTTATTTTCAGCAGTTGATGGTGTAGAACCTCAGTCTGAAACGGTTTGGCGCCAGGCTAACCGTTATAACGTACCAAGGATTGGCTTCGTTAATAAGATGGACCGCTCAGGAGCTGATTTTCTTAATGTGGTAAAACAGGTAAGGGAAATGCTTGGTTCCAAAGCTGTTCCTCTTCAATTGCCTATTGGTGCAGAAGATGATTTCAAAGGAGTGGTGGACCTTATTAAAATGAAAGGTATTATCTGGCATATGGAAACCGAGGGAATGACTTTCGATGAAGTTGAAATTCCTGCCGATATGGTGGAAGAAGCCAATGAGTGGAGAGCCAGCCTGGTGGAGGCAGTTGCCGAATATGACGATAAGCTCATGGAAAAATTCTTTGATAATCCTGATTCTATTTCAGAAAATGAGATACATGAGGCTATCCGGAAGGCAACGATCGATCTGAGCATCGTTCCCATGATGTGTGGATCTTCATTTAAAAATAAGGGAGTTCAAACAGCTCTTGACGCTGTTTGCCGTTATCTCCCTTCACCCATGGATATTGAAGCTGTAAAAGGAACCAATCCTGATACTGGTGAAGAGATCATCCGTAAACCAGATGCAAAGGAACCATTTGCAGCGCTTGCTTTCAAGATCATGACGGATCCGTTTGTTGGCCGTCTTGCTTTCTTCCGTGTTTATTCAGGTCATCTTGATGCCGGATCTTATGTACTTAATGTAAGAAGCGGTAAGAAAGAGCGGATATCGCGCATTATGAAAATGTTTGCCAACAAACAAAATCCTATTGATTTTATTGAAGCTGGTGATATTGGTGCCGCTGTAGGTTTTAAAGAGATAAAAACCGGGGATACACTTTGTCATGAAGATCATCCCATTACGCTGGAAAACATGTTCATTCCTGAGCCTGTGATCTCAGTGGCAGTAGAACCAAAAACCCAGGCAGACGTTGATAAAATGGGTATGGCCATTTCAAAACTGGTTGAAGAAGATCCTACATTACGTGTAAAGACTGATGAAGATTCGGGACAAACCATCCTTTCAGGAATGGGTGAATTGCACCTCGAGATCATTATTGACCGTATGCGCCGTGAATTTAAAGTTGAAGTAAACCAGGGAGCTCCCCAGGTGGCCTATAAAGAAGCATTCAATACTACTGTTGAACACCGTGAAGTATTGAAAAAACAATCAGGTGGCCGAGGTAAATTTGCTGACATCATGTTTGCACTCGGACCAATTGATGCAGACTGGAAGGAAGCCAATCCTGACAAAAACTTTCAGTTCCAGAATGACCTGTTTGGCGGATCTATTCCACGTGAATTTGTTCCGGCTATTCAGAAAGGTTTTGAATCTTCAATGGGTACCGGAGTATTGGCGTCTTATCCAGTAGACAATCTTAAGGTACGCGTATATGATGGATCATTCCATGCGGTTGACTCTGATGCCATGTCATTTGAACTTTGCGCCAAGCAGGGTTTCCGTGAAGCAGCAAGAAAGGCCAAACCGGTTTTACTTGAGCCGATCATGAAGGTGGAAGTATTAACGCCCGACCAGTACATGGGAGATGTTACAGGTGACCTTAACCGTCGCCGGGGCATGATGGAAGGTATGGATACCCGTGCAGGTGTACAGGTTATCAAGGCCAAAGTTCCCCTGAGTGAAATGTTTGGATATGTTACCCAGTTACGTTCATTATCATCTGGACGTGCCTCGTCTACCATGGAATATTCTCACTATGCTCCTGCAACAAACAACATTGCAGAGGAAGAGATCGCAAAATCAAAAGGTAAGTAAGTTGAGCATTAATAAAGCTCAATTATAAAAAATTAAACCCCGGTATTTACCGGGGTTTTTTATTGAATGTACTTGTTGATTAAAAATCTCAGAAGAGCGCTTACCGGAAAAGTTCAAATCAATTATTATCCGGACACACTAGAAAGTGGTTATCTATTTTTCCATCAACATAATTCTCGTTGATTGATGTGGCGGTAGAAAGAACATCCTGTGGACTATATGATGTATTTGTTCCACCCAGTACCTGATTGGCAATTACCAGAAACTCATTTACCGTCATACCGTCAAAAGCGCCAGAACCGATCTCCATATTTCCCAAAGCAATTCCCGCAGTGCCAAAGCTTGCATCAGCAGCATCGAATTTTACACTAAGTGTAAGTGCTACCAGATGGTTAACCAGGTTATTTTTCAATGAAACCGTAGATGGATTAAGATAATTGCGGGTAAGTTTTTTGGCAGGTCCACCAGCAGGAATATAGTCTGTGATATCCTGTGCATCATCAAATGTTACGTGATAATCAGGAAAGGAGCCTACAGATAATCCGGCAGGAAACACTGCATCAAAATTTGCATGCAGATAGGTGCCTGGATTTTTTCCGTGTGGTTCTGCACCCCATCCGCCAGGAGTTTGGGTTTTTAATTGTCCACAATCTGCTGGAGGAGGCGGGGGTGGTGGAGGCAGACAACGGCAAAATTCAAATGAGCCTTTCCAGTCTGAAGAGCTGTTTGGTGATGGGTACGTACATCTGACTGTACTTACATTACTCATTACCTTTACATTAGCTCCAATCCAAAGGCATCCGTTTTCATCCAGAGTGGAACCGTCAATTGTAAATGTAAGTGAGGTTGTTTCTCCAAAATCAAATGAGTTATCGTACATGCCTTCAATTTCTCCACAGGGATTCCATTCACTGGTCATGCTATTTACATCATCATAAACTCCCCACACTACGTCAGCACTTGTAATATAGAACCCGGTCTTTGCTGTGATCGTTACTTCTATGTCGCCACCCAGATCTGTCACTTTGAATGTGCCATAAGTCCCGGTTTCACCAACCCCTCTAAGTTCCTTTGTGGTAGAACACTCAACCGTTTCGGTTGTGCTGTTTGTTTCTAAGCTCTGTGAAGGCTTAAGATCATTGATTGTAGAAGATTCTTTTTTACAAGCTCCTAATACCAGGGCTAGTGGAAGTACAATCTTCCAGAGATTCATTGTTTTCATTTTTTTTGATTTGATGATAAATGGTGGAGTCCACAGACATTGGAAGGCCTGATAGGATAAAGCAAATAATTAAGGTTGATCCGGGATGTTAGAGGGAT
>CBIHLW010000359.1:0-3600 GCA_966210755.1 uncultured bacterium | reverse complement strand
AGGATAACCGCCCCCGGTCTTCCGGAGGAACGCAGGCCAATTATTCTGTTTATGGTTTTAAGGGTTCTGATAAACTGATGATTCTTTGAAATGATTATTTGTATTTTTTTAATATAAAATTCCATTAGGATATGCCGTTAGGATGAACATACATATGATTACCATTTTATTCACGGACATGCCCCTACAAATCGCCCTATTATTCATTTACTGCATCTTTTTTGGCACCGTAATTCAATTCAACTGCTTTTTTTGATTTTGTTCTGTCGGTGTCTGATAATTGAATGTCCTTTGATTTCTCACCCGTTACATTGAGCAATACATCGGCATTTCGGTACCCTATTTTATTCAGTGTAATATGCCGGCTGTTATGAATGTTCATTACCGGGTTGGTTTCCTTTGTAATGAGTTTTACATTTTTGATGGTTATATGCGAACCTTCGGTCATATCAAGACCTTCTTCAGCCTGCAGAACCATATCTTCCAAAACAATATTTTTCACATTCATTTCGGGAAGACCTCTGATGAATATGGCCCTGGCAGCGCCGTTACAGATCACATTCCTAATATTGATATTCCTGAATTGTGGTGTTTCCTCTGTAACAGGAAGCTCCTCTATCCTGGGCGGTTCCCTTTTTTCTCCGGCCAGCGGAACAGGATCCTGTGCGGCATAATACATGTCAAATAAAATGGCTTCACCAATGATATCCTTCATGGCAATATTCTTAATGAAAATATTTTCTACAATACCGCCACGACCTCTGGTGGTTTTAAAACGTAATCCTATATCGGTACCAATGAAGGTGCAATCTTCAACATAAATATTTTTTGCTCCGCCGCTCATTTCACTTCCAATAACAAATCCTCCATGCGCGGCATATACAGTACAATTCCTGATAACAACATCCTGTGTAGGCATGGCCCGTTTTCTTCCTTCTGCATCACGGCCTGATTTTATGCATATGCCGTCATCGCCCACATCAAATACACTGTTTTCTATCAAAACATTTTTGCAGCTCTCAATATCCAATCCATCACCATTTTGTGCATACCATGGATTTTTAACGGTTATATTCCTGACCGTGAGGTTTTCACTCATCAAAGGATGCAGGCACCATGCGGGTGAATTTTGAAAAGTAACACCTTCCAGCAATATCTTTTTGCACCTGGTGAGCACTAACAGATTGGGCCTTAAAAAATCTTTTACAGTTTCATAGAACTCAGGCGTTTTATCTGCTGAAATAACGCCGGGATTTTTTAGTTTAGATCCCGCTAATGATTTTTCTGATGGATACCATATCTTTTTATCTTCATTCAACACACCTCCGGAAGCAAGAAGGGATTTCCATTGAGAAGCAGTAAGCTTATCTTTTTTCACCATACGCCATGCATCACCATTTCCATCGATGATGCCATATCCGGTTATCGCAATATTTTCAGCATTTGTAGCCGAAACCGGCGACTGGTTTCGCATCTGTGGAAGTCCTTCCCAGTTACCGGCTACCAGTTTGTATTGGGTGAGGTCGTCGGTAAATTGAAGTAAGGCATTTTTTTGCAGGTGAAGATTAACGTTAGACTTCAGAACTAATGGACCGGTTAACCACAAACCAGGAGGTATAACCACCACACCCCCGCCTTTTTTACTGCATTCATCTATAGCATTGTTGATACTGATAGTATTCAGATAGAGGCCATCGTTTCTTGCACCGAATTTTGTGATGTAAAATGAGTCTTTTTTAAAACTGGTTTGCTGAACTACCGGCTGGCTAAAACTGATCAAACTAAGTAAAACAAAAACACCTGTGGATAACCATCTGCTATTCATATTGCTTCATTGGCGGTAAAAAAGCTACACAGGGGCGAAACTGTGTAGCCTCTAAAATTGAACGATTGCCTGCGAAGTATATTGAAAACAATACACTATCACACAACAAGTCTAATCAGATATTCAGGTATTACAAGGAGAATAGTAGCCTTTTTTTACGCAATCGTTACCGAAAACGTTGCCGAAAAACCAAAGGAAAGAATTTATTGAAGAAATCACAGTAAACACAAGAAAATTAAAGGAAGTACAACCCTCGCTCACGCTCCCGCCATCCACTCTTTTTAAAGTCCCTGGTAGCCGCCTCCGTTATCATCAAATGAATACCTTTTAAAAAGCGAATCATCAGAAGAAGGAAAACGGGTATGGTTATTTTCGTGGCCTTCATCATTCTTTTTTTCGGAATTGGAATTTTCAAATGAAGCGCTTTCCTGGGTTTCTACCTGTTCTTCATTGCCCACAGATCTGTTTTTGAAGTATTTCATGGCTATTATTTTTAACTGGTCATGGCTTGCGGAAGGCAGCCGGTTTACAGTTCTAAATTACAACCAATACATAGCGAAATAAAGTCAGATGATGGAGGATTCTACCATTCCTAAACACAGAACGATCTGTTAAAAGCCTTACCGGTACTGCATTTCAGCCGATAGTACTTTACGATGTTCAAACCCATAAAAAACTAAGGGTAATTACCTGTTCTTTACTATTCCTTAACTTTTTTATGCGAAAGCGATACAAGCTTTCCCTGTCTGGAAGCATCAGTTGCGGCTTCAATGATCCTGATCACCTGCAGGCCGTCCCGGGCATTCACGGGCATTGGTTCATTCATGCGGACAGACTGGTGAATGCCTTCAAAATAATCCATGTAATTTCCGTGGAAGGAAGGGATCAGCTCATGAATGATCTTACCGTTGATCTCCGTATGCAATAATCCTTTCAATGCTTCGGGTTCCTTTCCCCAATCCATGCCACCTGGTATCTTTCCCTGCTGCAGGGCCGATTCCTGCACATCTGTTTTGGCTTTTATAAAAGAACCTTTGGTTCCATGAAGAATATATGCCGGCAGGGGCTCCCGCACAAGATAACTGGAATGAAGTCTTACCCTGAGATCAGGATAATACATCAGCACTTCAAAATAATCATCCACCTTAGAAACTTTTCTTACTGTTCTGATATCAGCAAAAACAGCATCAGGCATTCCAAATAATTGCAGGGCCTGGTCAATAAGATGAGATCCGAGGTCATACAGGGCTCCGGTACCCGGCCCGGGGGTTTCTTTATGAACTTTTGGACTGATCTCTTCCTTGAACCTGTCGAAATGAAATTCTGCTTCCACTATCTGACCCAGCAGCTTTTCATCAACCACTTTCTTTACAGCTTTATAATCACTATCATAACGCCTGTTGTGGTAAACGGATAATTTCAGGTTATTTTCTTTTGCCAGTTGAATCAATTCTTCTGCTTCATTTACATAAACTGTAAAAGGCTTTTCAACAATCACATGTTTACCGGCAAGCAATGCTTTTTTGGCATATGCATAATGTGTGCTGTTTGGTGTATTTACAATAACCAGTTCCACTTCCTTATCGTGGAGTATCTCTTCAAAAGTTGATGAACTTTTAACGCCGGGATATGTTGATTCAGCCAGCTTTTTGGACCTTTCCCAAACCCGGTAGAATTCAAAACCATTATGCTGGTGTAAGAAGGGCGCATGGAATACCTGGCCTGACATGCCAAAAGAAAGAAGGGCTGTTTTGATGGGAAGCATAAACGAATTT
>CBIHLW010000358.1:0-3612 GCA_966210755.1 uncultured bacterium | reverse complement strand
TTTAATCATCCGTACTGAAACCCTGAAACGATTGAATTACTTAATTGGAAAACATTTTTTGTTACCATTGGATTGCATCAGGAGTTACCTGTTACTATTGTTATCGGTCTTTTCCCATACAGTTACAAACCCGCCTGTAAAACTATAAGGCAACTGCTCGGCAATAGCACAATCTATTTTTTGCAAGAACTTTATTCTTTTAGTAATAAATGAGAATGGGAAAACATCTTCCATGAAATTGGTCTTGCCAAACCTTATGATGTTGAATTTGTTTTCAATGGCAAGCTTTTCAAGGGAAGTTCTTGTAAAGAACTGAATGTGTGTAAGGTCGTCGGCATCCGATTGAACTGTTGTGCCCTTATAGCCAAATACATTCTTGGTTTTTTTCAAAAGCTTCCACATCCAGTTGTTCTTTTTCTGTAAGGTTATCACTGGCCTGGTTACAAATAATTCCCTTGGTCCGTTTCCATTGGGAACCGTTACAATGAGTATCCCATCGTTATGCAATGTTTGATGCAAAACCTTTAAAAGCTTCCCGGGATCATTCAGATGCTCCAATACTTCGCTGCACACAACTGCATGGTATTTTTGACCGTCAGCAACAAGTTGTTCCGCACTTACCACATCAAATTTTACATTGGGTAATTTATTTAGGGCCCTTGCTTTTTGAATTGCTTTTTCACTAATATCTATACCCCTTACATGAAATCCTTTTTCACCCAGGCTCCGTGAAATAATTCCGTTACCACAACCAACATCTAAAACCTCGGCGCCTTCAGGTAATCTGGAGCGCAATGCATTGACAATAAAATTCAGCCGTTTTATATCAGCTATCCGCTCAAATTCCATGGTTTTGTTTTCAGTCATAAACTAATTATTTTTTTACAAGGCTGGAATAAACATTCTCTATTTTCCTTGTCATTTCTGCTGCATTAAATTTCATACGTACAGTTTCAACAGCTTTTTCACTAAACCTTTTTCTTTTGCTTTCATCAGACGCAAGATCAACCAGCGCTTCTGTAAGGTTTTTTACAAGGTCATGTATTTCAATCAAAATGCCATTTTCTTCATTGCGGATGATCTCACTCGTGCCATCAACTTTTGTAGCTATTACTGCTTTGCCCATTGCGAGCGCTTCCAGAAGGCCTATGGGTAAACCTTCCCAAAGTGACGGCAAAACAAAAATATCAGCCGATGCCAGGATATCAGGAACATCTTTTCTGAAGGTTTCTAATGAAATATGGTCTTTCATTGAAAGTGATTCCACCATGGAAAGAGCTTCGGTTTTCTGGTCGCCATCGCCAACCATCAGCAAGTGCAAATTTTCGTTCCTTGCAAAGGCATTGGCAAATGCCTGTATCAGGCTCAAAGGCTGCTTGTGAGAAGTAAAACGTGCTATGAATAATACAAGGATTTTATTGCCGGGTATTCCCAGTTCCTCTCTTATGTTTTTATAGCTGCCTGTGGGATTGAATTTATTCTGGTCTATGCCATTATTGATAACTACAGATTTGAAAGATTGGATATGATCTTTTCCTGATTTCTGGTTGGAAGCGGAAACTGAAATATTAATATCTGTTTTTGAAGTAAGATATTTTTCTCCCCATATCCTTATTTTTCTTACTAATGGAGACTGGTCAGGATGAAATGACCAGCCATGAACGGTATAAATTACAGGAAGGCCTAATGATCTGGAAGCCCATAATACATTTGAATTAGCTCTTGTACCATGCGCATGAATGATATCTACATTCTGCTCTTTAATGAATTCCTTTATCGCTTTCCATTTGAGGATATCAAATGGCTTTTCTGTAGGTATTACATGATTGCTGATATTCATTTTTCCCAGTTCCGTCATCATGGGACCATCGGTAAATGAAAGAACAACAGGATCGAACCTGGATTTGTCAAGATTTTCTACAAGGCTTAATAAATGAGATTCACCCCCACCGATCTGGCCTTGTCGAATACATTCCAATATTTTAATCCTGTTATTCATTGATCAACCAGATGTTAATTATTGAAAACCTCCGTCTATCGCTATTTCTGAGCGGTTGATATTATTGTTATTGATCAACATATCAATCACCCTGGTTATGTTACCCACTTTTATAAATGCTCCATTTTGCATCCTTGAAGCATGTTTAAGACGGAAATCTTCCGTCATGCCTTCGTAAACAGGCGATCCTTCCACCAATCCAAGTGAAATGATATTGAATCTTTGAGATGTATAGGCATTTGCCAGACTGTGCATAAGTCCGGTCAATCCTGATTTTGCCGCTGCATATGATGGATCATAGCTTCCCTTACGTTTGGCAACTGATGATATCAATAGCACAAGACAATTTGCAGCTAATTTTTCCTGTAGCGACGCCAGTATTAAAGTGGGAGTGGAGAGATTGACCTTCATCATTTTCAAAAAATGTTCTTCCGTAATTTCTTTGGCCCCCATTGATGGATTAATGCCCTGAAGAAAGAGTACACCATCAATCTTAAAATTGATCTGAGAGGAAAATTTTTTCAGGTCAACCGGTTCATTGAAATCAAGATTTAAAGAATTTTCTTTGTTTCTGTAAACGGGACAGATCGAATAAGTTTCAGAATAATCGCTTATGAATGAGCGGGCAATAAAACTATTTGCTCCGAAAATGATTATGTTTTTTTTAAGGTCTGGCATGATCAATTCATTTATTGTCACACAGACATAATAAATCTTTTTTTCAACTTTCTGCCCTGCAAAATATGCTTGATCTCAAGAGCTACCTGCACACAGGTGGTTACTTTACCCGAGAGAATGGTAAAATAATTTTTTATCTCGTCGTAGGTGTATAATTCGGTTAGTCTTGCATCATCATCATTTTCATAAACAGTACGTGTGATTCGGTTATAACCAGCCGGCTCTACATTCCTGAGGAAAGGCATAAAGTATGACGACTTATCATAAATATTTCCCTTTGCTGTGAGATCGGCATTACTGAAATCCTTTTGTGGAAATTCCGGTTTATCCATACTCAGCTGGGTGTGTAGCAGGGATTCCTTAACATGATATAAAAGAAATTCATTTGTTCTCATCCCTTTTGGCATTACAGAACAAAAGGGTCCATCCATCACTGTGAGGCCAAAAGGAGTGGAAGGGTATTTAAATACCGGTATGATCACATCTTCGTATAAAAGTTTTTTTCGTGCAATGCCCAGATATGAATTGATCTGGTTAATGTTTGAATATGTACAATTAATAACTACATCATATTGTTTGGTACCGGTGGTTAGACGGGCTTCGAAAGTTTCATCAGGTAAAACCTTTAACCCTATACATCGCGTATTAAAGAAGATGTTGATATTTGGGTTTGCCAGTTTCTTCTTCATGATCTTTTTTAAGGTCAGGTGATCATACACGGGCTCCGGTACCCTGAAACAGGCTTCCAGTGTTGACGGATCAAGGTAATTATCCTGTGGAAGCTCTTCATCATATCCAATACCAACCCTTTCGCAGAAATCAAGGAATTGCTGGGCATTGGTTTTACTGCCTTCTTTGGCAATTGCATAATCGTTGGGAAACTGGTAAACCACGGAATCCCCGAAGTGGAATAAAAAAGATAACAATCCCTCATT
>CBIHLW010000357.1:0-3630 GCA_966210755.1 uncultured bacterium | reverse complement strand
GCTCCATGCATAAGCCGCGTCAAAAACCTGCATATAATCAGGGTGCTCTGATGGTTCCATTTCAGCCAGCCAGAATAATGGTTTTAATTGATTTACTTCCGGGATAGCTTCCATCCAGAATTCAGGTTCAACCCAGAAGGCCAGATCGCAGCGAAAGCCGTCAATATCACATTGCTTAACCCAGAACTTCATTGCTTCCGTCATGGCCTTACGCATCTCAGCATTTCTGTAATCCAGTTCTATAATATCATCCATGCCTGAAGCTTTTTTAAAGTCTCCGGTCACTTCATCTTTTTCATACCATTCCGGGTGCTGTACTGTCCATACATGATCCCAACCCGTATGGTTGGCCACCCAGTCAATGATAACTTTGAAACCATGATGATGCGCATCATCAACAAGGCTTTTAAAATGTTCAAGCGTTCCAAATTCAGGGTTCACAGAAACATAATCAGAGCAGGCATAATAACTACCCATCGATCCTTTCATTTCCTTCTTTGATATGGGCGTAACCGGCATGAACCAAAGGGTCTGCACGCCCATTTCCTTCAGCCTGGGCAGATGCGCTGCAAATGCCTGAAAACTGCCTTCTTTCGTATATTGTCTCAGGTTAACTTCATAGATGTTGGTATGATGGATCCAGTCTTTGGTCATAGGTTGCTATCGGTTGACTAATTTATAAATTAACAGGTTGAAAGGGAAAGATCGTGATTTCCTTAAAAAGCACAAAGACTATCCGCCGGCTTATCAACCTGTTAACTTATCAACTAACCAGCTTTTCAACAAATCAACCCTTCACCTTATCAACTAATTAACTTCCCAACTACTTAACTTTGCATGCCATGAAACAATTCGATGTTCCGATAGTTTACCGCAGCCCATTGATCTCGGCTATAAAGAAAAAAAGAAAGGAACAGGATAAACTCAAAAAAGATTTCTCTCCCACCCTTCTTGATTTTGCCCCTTTACAGATCTACCTGGCCAGGCATTTAGGTTACTGTTATGGGGTGGAAAATGCTATTGACATTGCTTTCCGTACCATTGAAGAAAATCCTGGTAAAAGAATTTTTTTATTAAGTGAAATGATCCACAACCCACAGGTCAATGCCGATCTTCAGGCCAGTGGTGTAAGATTTCTGCAGGACAATTCAGGTAAACAGATCATTCCTTTTGAAACGCTTAGTGCAGAAGATATAGTTTTGATACCTGCATTTGGGACCACACTCGCCATTGAAGAAAAACTCAGGAAAATTGGAATCAGTATAGAGCAATACAATACAACCTGTCCCTTTGTAGAAAAAGTATGGAACCGCAGTGAAGTGATCGCGAAAAATCAATATACCATCATCATTCATGGCAAGCCTACTCATGAAGAAACAAGGGCTACGTTTTCCCATGCCGCAGCCAATTCCCCATCCATTGTGGTGAGGGATATGCAACAAGCCATTGAACTTGGAAAATATATCATGGGTGAGAAGCCGGCAGAAGAATTTTATACTGAATTCAACAACCAGTATTCAGAGGGAATTGATATAAGTAAACACCTTCAAAGGATCGGTGTGGTAAATCAAACTACTATGCTGGCCAGCGATACCCAGTCAATCGCTGATTATTTGAAGGAGGTGATGATCAAAAAATATGAATTGACTGCTGATAATGTGAAGGAAAGATTTGCGGATACGAGAGATACACTTTGTTATGCCACCAACGACAACCAGACAGCAGTAAATGGAATGCTCAAAACGGATGCAGGTCTCGCTATAGTGGTTGGCGGATATAATTCATCCAACACATCGCATCTGGTTGAATTGTGTGAAGAAAAACTGCCTACCTATTTCATCAACAGTGAAGAGAAAATACTTTCATCTACAACCATCCTTCATTATAATTTTCACAATAAAACAGAACTGGTTACGGAAAATTACCTTCCAAGGGAAGAACCTGTTAAGATCCTGATCACCAGTGGCGCCTCCTGCCCCGATGCAATCGTGGAAGGAGTGATTAAGAAACTGTCGGAGTTTTTTCCCGGCAGCAAAAGTATTGAGGAAATAATCAGGAGTGCAGAGTTCAGCGTTCAAAGTTCATAGTTCAAAGTCAGCGAACTACAGAATGCAGGATCTATCGATTACCTGGCGGGCAATTGAATAGACGTGGAACCCGTAAACGACCCGACTTTGAACTTTGAACTATGAACTTTGAACGAACGATAGCAAACTACCTCGCCATATCATCCGCCCTGTGTTTTCTTTTATGCGAAACGTATTCTCTTTTATACAATAGTTCATAATATTCTTCTGCCATCCGGTTGCTGTCAAACTGTACCCATACATCTCTCATTCCGTTCTTAACGATCTGCCTCCAGGTGTTATGGTCCTCATAATAAAGCGGAAGGATCTGGTTATTCAGTATCTCATAGATCTGGTCCAGATCATACTGATCCTGTTCCTGCACGGAAATATTTGTGTAATCAACAGGCGGAACCACAAAACCATTATTGCCCGGGTGAATAAATTCAGGGATCCATCCATCATTGGTTGAAAAATTTACGGCGCCATTCATTGCAGCGGTCATACCACTTGTGCCCGATGCTTCTCTTGGTACCCTTGGATTATTTAACCAGCAATCGGCAGCCTGTTTCATCCTCTTACTCAGGGCAAGTTCATATCCAATCACCACGGCAACATTCTTATAACCCTTACTCAAATGAACCAGGTGGTTAAATTCTGAAATGGCAGGATAATCAACCGGATAGGGTTTACCTGCCCAGATGATCTGCACAGGATATTTTTTATTGTGCATCAGGGCATCAAAACGCGCTTTGTCTGAAGCAATAAGACTGGCTCTTTTATAACCGGCAAATCTTCTTGCCCACACAATGGTAAATACATTCGGATCGAATACCTTCCCTGTCTGGTCGGCAACAATTTCAAATGCCCTTTTCTTCATCCATTTTTTACGGTCATCAAATGCCAGGTCATTGCCATCTTCACGTGCCCTGTATAATTGCTTATCTGCCCAGTATCTCCAGTTCTGAGCGTTGGTAACAGAAAGTATAGGACAGATATCCGGGTATTTTTCCCACATATGCCTCGACACTTCACCATGCAGCTGGGATACGCCGTTGGCGATCCTGGCAAACCTGAGGGCAGCCAGCGAATGATTGAACTGATCGTCGGGCATTCCGGTAAGGTCTTTTGTTTCTTCAATGGTAAGACCACAGAAATAACTCATTTTATGACAGAGGTGAATATCATGTTTCTCATTACCTGCTTCTTCAGGTGTGTGCGTTGTAAATACCAGGCGCTTCCTTACTTCTTCAATGTTCTTATGATATTTCTGATACAGATAGAAGGCGGCAGAAACACCATGTGCTTCATTGAGATGATACACTTCCGGTTTGAATCCTATTTCATCAAGTAATTTTGCACCACCTACACCCAGCAGGATAAATTGGGCCACCTTGGTAGCCACATTGGCATCATATAAACGATGTGTAATGGTTTGAGAAATATAATCGTTCTCCGGAATATCCGTTGTCATCAGGAATAAAGGAGCGCTGTTGAAAACATGCGGTGGCAGGTACATTACTTTAACCCATACCGGATGCTCATGAATGGTGATCTCGAATTT
>CBIHLW010000356.1:0-3639 GCA_966210755.1 uncultured bacterium | reverse complement strand
ATTCCGGTGAAGACGGGTGTGACCAAAACCGGAGCCAAAATTTATATTAAGGACAAATAAACCGGCCATATAATTTATCAAAATATTATTGCCGATTTTATGCGAAACCCTTGTTTTAAAGCACATTTCGCCGGTTTTCCACATTTTGTGCATAGCAGGATTTACCCTATTTTCGCCATCCGTTTTTTAAAAGGAACACCACCAGTTATGTCAATTATTCAGGATATCAGAGACAAGTATGCCCGTATTGCCGTAGTTGCAATTGCCCTTGCTTTGCTGGGCTTTATTTTAATGGACGCTTTTTCAGGCAGAGGAGGAATGGGAAGCAATGGTCCCAGCGCCGCTATCGGTAAAGTAAATGGCAATGCTATTGACAGGATCCAGTTTAGTAATGATCTCACAGAAAGAGAGGCCTATTATAAGCAACAGGGATACCAGATCAATGAGGACAACCGTTTTCAGGTGCTTAATGAACTTTGGGAGCAGGAGGTTACTGAAAGACTACTTCAGGAAGAATATGAAAAATTGGGACTTACCATTACCGAAAAAGAATTAAGAGATATATTATATGGTGCCAACCCGCCCCAGAATATTGCACAGGCCTTTACAGATCCAAAAACCGGCAAGTTTGATGCAGTGGCAGCGCAGCAAAGGATCAACCAGATGCTGAAGAGTAAGGATCCCAGAGAAAAAGAAGGCATCACTGCGGAAATTGATATGGCAAAGCAACAACGCCTTGCTTCCAAGTACATGGCCATGTTCACCAATACCAATTATTTTCCCAACTGGTTCATTGAAAAAAGAAATGCAGACAACAGCCTGATGGCAAGTGCCACCTATGTGAGCATTCCTTATTCCTATGTTGCTGACAGCCTGGTAAAAGTTTCGGATGATGAGATCAAGGCGTATATGGAAGACCACAAAGAACAGTACAGGCAGAAAGAAGAAACCAGGTCCATCAGCTATGTTCTTTTCAGTGCGGCTCCAACTTCTGCAGACAGTGCAGCCATAAAAGCACAGGTAGAAGCACTCAAACCACAGCTTGCCGCAGCTACTGATATCAAAGCCTTTATTACCAGAGAAAGCAACACGCCATTCTTTGATGGTTACATAGGAAAAACAGCTATGCAGGTTCCGGTTAAAGATTCTTTGACCAGCCTTCCTGATGGCGGCATGTTTGGTCCTTACCTTGACGGGGATAGTTATGTGGTGGCGAAAATGATCGACAGCAGGATGCTCCCCGATTCAGTTAAAGTGCGTCATATATTATTGGGCACAACCGACCCACAAACAGGACAACCATTAAATGACAGCCTTGTAAAGATCAGGATCGACAGTATAGCCAATGCCATCCGGAACGGCGCCAGTTTTGATTCGCTTGAAACAAAGTATTCAATTGACCAGGCAGCACACCAGACACAGGGCATTATGACCTTTTCATCAACACAGATACAGAGTGAAAATTTTGCAAAGGAATTTGGACAATTTATTTTGTTTGATGGCAAACCCGGCGACAAACAAAATATAAAAACCCAGTTTGGCTGGCATTACATTGAGATCATGGAGCATAAAAATGTAGAGCCCCATTATAAAATAGCCTATCTGTCAAAAAAGATCGTTGCCAGCGAACTAACCAATAATGAAGCCATCAACAAGGCAACACTTTTTGCAGGCGACAGCCGCGATCTCGAAACCTTCAACCAGAATGCTGACAAATTGAAATCAGAAGGGATCAATAAATTCCCGGCAACTGACCTGACTGCCATGTCCTTCAACCTTCCGGGTATTTCAGCTTCAGCCAGGAGTTTGATCAAACCAATTTTTGAAGCTGACCAGGGAGATGTGATTGGTCCGGAAAGGATCGCGGATAATTATGTGGTGGCCGTTGTTACAGAAGTGAATGAACCGGGAATGAAAAGCGTGAATGCGGTTCGTCCGGAAATTGAGCCCATTCTTAAAAGGAAAAAACAGGCAGCTGAGATCATAAAACAGATCGGGCAGGTAACTACGCTTGAACAGGTGGCAACTAAATTCAACCAGCAGGTTCAGCCAACAGTTGACAGCTTACGGTTCAATGGTCCGAACCTGGGATATGAACCAAAGGTATTGGGTGCCATTTTCAATCCTGCTAATAAAGGTAAAGTTGTTCCTGAGCCTATACCTGGAACTTCAGCAGTATATGCCATACGGGTGGATAACCAAACCACCACACCGGTTGAATCGGCTGGAATTGAAGAACAAAGGAGAATGCTTGAAATGCAGGCCAGACAGGCAGGTATGAATCAACTGATTGAAGCGCTGAAAAGCTCAGCCAAAATCAAGGATAACAGGGCAGAATTTTATTAATGTCCTTAATGACGATTGATAAAGAAGATTAGTTATCAATCGTTTCATTTATTAACTGCTCACTTATCAAGAACTTAAAAGCCGCCGAGAGGGCGGCTTTTTTACATTTCGCCGGTTATGAATTTAATATTGGCAATTGGTTAGTCTTTCAATTGCCACATTCCTTCTAATTTTGCGCTATGGCTGACCTTATTGTAAATAAAGTTGCAGGCAGCGGTCTGGTAACACTTGACCTGGAAAAATTCATTCCTTTAGAAGAGATCCTTGCATTTGATCTCAAAGATCATTTGTTCATGGGAATGATACTGAAGGAAAAGGATTTCAGGGAAGCATTGAAACAACTGGACTGGTCGGTTTACAGGAATAAATATGTAGCTATTTATTGTTCTGCCGATGCTATCATTCCATTGTGGGCCTATATGCTGGTATCCGTTAATCTTCAACCGCTGGCTAAAGATATTTACACCGGTAGTGTTGCGGAAATGTATAAACACCTGTTCCTCAAAAATATTTCGGCTATAGACGCCCGTGAATTCAATGGTCAGCGAATTGTTGTAAAGGGTTGTGGAGACAGGGAAATTGAAAACTATGCCTATACTGAAATAACCAGGATATTAAGGCCTGTTGTAAAATCAATTATGTATGGTGAGCCATGCAGCACAGTACCGGTTTATAAAAACAAAGAATGAAATTATTAAAAGCAATTACTCCAATTTTATGTCTTTTTATCCTTGCAGGATGTTCAGATGCTACCGATTCTAAAAAGTCAGGAGAAAATAGTAAAGACGCTTTATCAGAAAATGAAGAAGTGCTCCCGCAAATCGAAGAGGTATTTCCTGAATTGTTCAGGCACCTGGCCAGCGCCGACAGCAGTTTTTCAAGTGAAGGTTTTGAAGGCGGGCAAACAGAGATAAAGACAGATTCTTCTGACCAGCCTATCAGCAATGAAAAGATTGTAAAATATATGCCCTTCCTGGTTTTTAATGCTGACAGCACCTATGCCATTGACCTGGTATCGAATAATTATGTACCAGTTGAAAGGAATGATAAAATAATTCTTGCTGAAGGAGGTCCTGATTTTGAAGTGGGCCTTATTGATCTCAGGAATAATAAAAGAAAGGAACTGCTTTTCTTTGGAACCATGGGCACCGTGCTGGATGCAAATTGGGTTGATAATCAAACCCTGTTAATAGCAGGAGCCAATGAAGTGACGGGAGATAGTTTAAGACCGGTGATCTGGAAATATCAAATTCCAACCAGGGCATGGTATGTTTATACTTATGAGAATATGAT
>CBIHLW010000355.1:0-3645 GCA_966210755.1 uncultured bacterium | reverse complement strand
ATAGTAACTTGTACCTCTTTTACCTCAACAGCAATGAAGATCCTATTAAAATATTTAAGGCCGCACCGTGCCCTGGTTTTCCTGGTTTTATTCCTGGCTGCCATCAACATCGGGTTTTCCCTGGTAGATCCAATACTATTTGGGAAGCTGATCAACCTGGCAAATGACCACCAGGGCATTACAAGACCACCATCCACCAATTTTGATGCAGACCGGTTCTTTAATTCTTTTTCGTGGGAATCGCCGGGTGTCTGGTTCATAGTGATCCTGTCCATTTCTGTTGCCATGATCAGCCGTATTGCTAAAAATTTCCAGGATTATTTTCTCAATGTTGTAATCCAGAAATTTGGCGCACAGGTATTTACTGACGGATTGCAGCATGCTATGAAGCTTCCTTACCAGGAATTTGAAGACCAGAGAAGTGGTGAAACGCTATCGGTACTGACCAAGGTGAGAGCAGATGTTGAAAAATTCATGATCAATTTCATCAACATACTGTTTGGTGTTCTGGTGGGGATCTTATTTGTCTTTATTTATGCCGCTATATTTATTCACTGGAGCATTCCCATTGCTTATCTCACAGGAATTTTATTCCTGACACTGATCACCAATGCCCTTAGTAAAAAGATCAAGATCATCCAAAAGAATATTGTGGGCGAAACAACCGCCCTGGCAGGGTCTACCACAGAATCGCTCCGCAATATAGAACTGGTGAAAAGCCTTGGACTTACGCAACAGGAAGTGGCCCGGCTGAATAAGAATACCTATAAAATTCTCGGACTGGAACTCAAAAAAGTAAAACGCATCAGAAGCATCAGTTTTATACAGGGAACATTTGTAAACACCCTGAGGCAGGTAATACTCTTCATTTTAATGTGGCTGATCTTCGGCAATTTCATGGATGCAGGCCAGCTGGTAACCATGCAGATCTTTTCTTTTTTTGTTTTTGGGCCATTGCAGGAGATCGGAAACATCCTTCTTTCCTACAGGGAAGCAGAAGCATCCTTAAATAATTTCGATAACCTGATGAATAAAATGCCTGAACAGGAGCCTGCCGATCCCAAGCCACTTGGTGAGATCCATACGCTTTCATTCCAGCAGGTAGAATTTCAACATCAGACAGCAGCGCAAAAAGCCATCAACAATATAAGTTTTGATGTAAAAGCCGGAGAAACCATTGCTTTTGTGGGACCCAGTGGAAGTGGTAAATCCACACTGATGAAATTATTGGTAGGGTTGTACAGGCCTAAGGCAGGAAAGATCCTGTATAACGGTCTTGATGAAACGAAATTAAGATTTGACGATCTCCGCAACCAGATCGGCTTTGTAACCCAGGATACCAATCTGTTCAGCGGTACCATCAGGGAGAACCTGATGTTTGTAAATCCGCAAGCAACGGAACCTGAACTTATGGAAGCCCTGAAAAAAGCCTCCTGCCAGAATTTACTTTCACGTGCTGAAAAGGGATTGGAAACCATGATCGGGGAAGGTGGATTAAAACTATCAGGTGGAGAAAAACAAAGGTTGTCAATAGCAAGGGCATTGCTTCGTCAACCCAGGCTGTTGCTTTTTGATGAAGCTACTTCAGCCCTTGATTCAATTACTGAGGAAGAGATCACTGAAACCATTCGCGAGATCTCGCAAAAGGGCGACCAGATCACCATACTCATTGCACACCGCTTATCTACTATTATGCATGCGGACAGGATCTATGTTCTGGAAAGAGGATCAGTGATTGAAACCGGTACGCATGAAACCCTGTTGAGTGAAAAAGGATTGTATTATGCCATGTGGAGGCAGCAGATAGGGGAAAGAAAAAGTTTAGTGGCCATGCCATCAAAAGCAAGTGTGAACTGATCAGCTGAAAGTTTCCAGTTGCCTGATCACCTGCTGCCATTCAGCCTGTGTATCTGGTTTGGTAAGGAAAAGCGAAGCGCCTAATTTTTTACAAACTTCTATATCCAGTTTACTGGAAGATGAGGTAAGAATAGCTACAGGTATATGTTTATAAGCTGGTTCCGATTTTAATAATTTAAGCGTTTGTTTTCCATCCAGGGCAGGCATGTTCATATCAAGCACAATAAGTGAAGGATAATTGCCATCCATTATATTTTGAAGAAATTTCATTACTTCCTTTCCACTTTCCAAAAATTTGAAATTCAAACTGCTGTTTATTTTTTTACACGCTTCGTTGATCCAGGTTTTATCATCAATATCATCGTCAGCGTACAGGATCATTTTCGGGTGGTTCACGGTTGCAGGTTTTACTGTTTGAAATTTATCAGGAAAACATGTTCTTACATTTCTCTTAAATGAAATGGTTATTCAAGTTAAGATACTGAATCGAGGTTAGTATCAATTCCTGCTACTATTTATTCTGCCATCTATACGTTCACAGGTAATTTTAAATGTTGGGTGGATCTGAAAATTCTAAATTCAACATTCCTTGTTCTTGTTCGATATTCCCCTTCTTACTCTAGTCAAATCTTTCAATGATACCAGCAATGCCCTGTCCACCCCCTACGCAGGCGGTTACCATTCCATATATTTTACCAGTTCTTTTCAGATCACTTAAAACCTGGATGGTGAGTTTTGCTCCGGTGCATCCAAGTGGATGTCCCAGTGCAATGGCGCCCCCATTTGGATTCACTTTTTCAGGATCCAGGCCGGCTTCCCTGATCACAGCAATGGATTGTGATGCAAATGCCTCATTTAATTCAATAGTATCGATCTGGCTAAGGTTCATGCTGGCCTGCTTTAATACTTTGGGGATGGCTGCAACCGGTCCAATACCCATGATCCTTGGGTCTACGCCTGCCGAGGCACAGGCAACGAGCCTTCCAATAGGTTTCAAACCTAACTGGTTTACCAGCTTTTCACTCATCACAATTACAAATGCCGCCCCATCGCTGGTTTGGGAAGAGTTCCCTGCTGTAACTACTCCACCTGCGGCAAAAGCTGGTTTAAGTTTAGACAGCACTTCAATTGAGGTATCGGCGCGGGGTCCTTCATCAGTATCGATAATGTTACTTCTTTTTTGTTTTTTACTTTTTTCATCCAGATATACTTCTTCAACATGCATTGGAAGTATACCTTCCCTGAACAGGCCGTTATTAATGGCATTGAGTGCTTTGCGATGAGAATGATATGAAAATTCATCCTGTTCTTCACGGCTTACCTTAAAATCTGTTGCTACGGCTTCCGCAGTTAAACCCATACTGAGATAATAATCAGGTTCATCCTTTGCTATGGAATAAGCAGGCACTGTTTTCCAGCCTGCGGTAGGCACCATGCTCATACTTTCCGTGCCGCCGGCAATAATGCAATCAGCCATTCCCATCCTGATTTTGGCAGTAGCAATAGAAATGGTTTCAAGCCCTGAAGCACAATAACGGTTTACCGTCATACCGGGGGTGTCATAACCAATCGCTCTTGCGGCAATGATCCGGCCCACCTGTAATCCCTGTTCGGCTTCCGGAACGGCGTTGCCTACTATCACATCATCAATTAATTGTTTATCGAGCTGGGGAACTGAAGCCAGTAATCCTTTTATGAGGTCAATGGCCAGGTCATCGGGACGGTAAAAACGGAATCCCCCTCTTTTTGCTTTGCCAACTGCAGTTCTGTAACCGGCTACTATATATG
>CBIHLW010000354.1:0-3647 GCA_966210755.1 uncultured bacterium | reverse complement strand
ATCTTGGACGTGCCAGCATATTTGGCATATTGAAATGAATACCCTGGTCCGTTTTTATCGCAGCATCTTCCCAGTTCCATGCATCTAACTGAACCACCGAAGAACTGCCGCTCAGTAAGCCACCCTGGGGAACAATGTTCGCCATCAGGATGCCATTGCTTCGAAGTGTATTGATGATCTTTGAATCGGTATTATATGCAACAATTGAACGGACATTGGGATTCATCTCCCCGATCTCGCGCACATCATTGGTGGCGCGTACGGCTCCAATTTCAACAAGTCCAAGATTACTTGAAGCAAGTATCAACCCCGGATAAACATGCTTGCCCCTTGCTTCAATTCTTTCTGCATTGGCAGGAATGGAAACATTGGTGCCCACAGCAGTGATCTTTCCATCCACCATTAATACAGTGGCATTTTCTAAAACCTGGCCTGTACCCGTATGTACAGTTGCACCAACAACAGCAATGGGCTTTGACTGGGCAGGTGCAGGATAAACCGTTTCCTGAGCGTTGGCAAGAAGGAAACAAAAACTGAATATGCTTAAGATGATATGTTTCATAATTTTTATTTTTTTGTGAATGGGGTTAGGGTTTAAGGTTTTCAGAACTTACAAACCTCTCCCGCTTTTTGCCAGCTTCTCAACTTTTCGAATGATTTGATCGTAGCCATAACCTTAAACATTAAACTTTAAACCCTAAACAAAACCTCACTCATTTGCATCTATTGTTAACAAACCATGACTGTGAAGGTGATCAGAACAAGTATGCATGATCTGGTAACTTGGTATGGCAGGTGTTACCGGTGCGCCACTTCTTTTTTCTCCAACCATTTTAACCACCAGCCTGTTTCTTTCATTATCAACTGATCTTTGTAACTGTTCATCCCTTGCACGGTCAAAATAAATAATGCCGTCAACAATAGTGTATAATGATTTGGCATAAATACTTAATGGATGATGGCTCCATAGCACCACATCGCCATCTTTACCGGTTTTGAGGCTGCCTACCCTGTCATCCACATGCAACATTTTTGCAGCATTCAGTGTAACCATTTTGAGCGCTTCCTCCTCAGTAACACCGCCATACTTCACGATCTTGGCCGCTTCCTGGTTCAACCTTCTTGCCATTTCCGCATCATCGGAATTGATAGCTACATTCAGGCCTATCTTATGCATGATGGCGGCATTATATGGAATGGCATCCTGCACTTCCATTTTATAAGCCCACCAGTCAGAGAAAGTAGAGGCGTTGGAACCATGTGCCTTCATTTTATCAGCCACCTTATAACCCTCCAGGATATGGGTAAATGTATTAACGGTATAGCCCATGCGCTCTGCAACTTCCATGGCACTATTGATCTCACTCTGCACATAAGAATGGCAGGTGATGAAACGTTTTTTATCCATAATCTCCACCAGCGCTTCCAGTTCCAGGTCTCTCCTGGGTGGTGTTAATCCCTTTTTATCTTTTGCACTGTTATAATCCTCCCATCCTTTCTTATAATCCTTTGCCCTGGTGAAAGCATCCACCAGAACCTGTTCAACACCCATGCGCGTATCGGGATAGCGGATGTTATTGGAACTATTGCCAAGTGCTGCAGGCGATCTTTTTACATTCTCACCCAAAGCAAACTTGATCTGTCCAGGCCAGTTCTTAAATTTCAATTCTTCATCATTAGCACCCCAGCGAAGTTTGATCAATTGTGTTTGTCCGCCGATAACATTGGCTGAACCATGAAGAATATGAGAGGTAGTAACACCACCACTTAACTGGCGGTAAATATTTATATCATCAGGATTTAAGTTATCAGCTATCCTCACCTCGGATGTTACGCTTTGTCCTCCTTCATTAATGGATGCCGCAGCAATATGTGAATGTTCATCAATAATGCCGGGTGTAACGTGTTTGCCTGTTCCATCAATAACTCTTGCAGATGCATCTGAAAGATTTTTTCCAACACCTGCGATCTTTCCATTTTTTATCAGCACATCTGCATTTTGCAACACACCCTCTTTTTCATTGGTCCATACAGTGGCATTTTTAATAAGGATCGTTTCCTGCCTGGGCGCCTGGTCTTCCGTCCAGCCAAAAGGTTCAAAAGGATAGACCAGCTTTCCAACCTGTCCCGGTTTTCTTGAACGTGCGCTATCAGATCTTTGTACTGCGGGTGAATTCATGATGGCAGTCCAGGTAAATAAATTTCCAAGACTGTCTTCACCTGTACCACTCCAACCCTGATCATTCACCATTCCGCTCAATCGAAAACTTTCGCCCGGCATTCTTCTTTCAGGTGCCACATTGATCCGCACCTGGCGTCCGTCAAAATAAAATTTCGATGTTACGGTATCCTTTCCTATCAAACTGGCTGAATTATTTGTTTTAAAATCGAGTATATAATCAACAGGACCTGTTGACCGGTTCAGGGTTATTTTATATTTACCACGGGGGTCCGTCCAGGTTTCATCCTTCACACTGTATTTTTTACCCTGCACCCAGTTCTGGTAAATAGTGGTTTTATCCTTGAACACGGGTCCTGATGTTATAATAAAATTGGCGATCTTACCCTCATCCAGGCTGCCAACTTTATCATAAACACCCAATAAAGTTGCAGGGGTTTTGGTGAGGGCATTCAATGCGGCGGTCTCACTCAAACCATAATTAAAAGCTGTTCTCAGGTTGGTCATAAAAGAACGCGGATCCCTGAGGTCTGAGGTGGTTAAACAAAAAGGGATACCTGCTTTTTCAAAAGCAGCCGGATTAGAAGGCGCCATTTCCCAATGCAACATATCTGTCAGGGAAACAAATCTTGCATCTGCGGGATCTTCCACATCCTGGGCCTGCGGAAAGTTCAAAGGCAGAATGAAGCTGGCACCGGTTGCCTTCATTTCTTTGATCCTTTGATATTCATTTTGTCCCCCTTTGATGATATACTGCACACCAAATTCATCACCAATCCTGTCGGCCCGGAGGTTATTCCATTTATCGTTGGCTTCAAAGATCTGAGGTAGTCCCTGATTTTCATTCCAGGCCTGCAGACTAAGATTCAGTCCTTCTGCAGCCGGTTTATTTTTATACCATTGCGCGTCCAGGTAGGTCTGACGCAATAAGGCGATCATTCCCATCATGGATCCCGGATAGCTTTGCCTTGAAGAGCCCCTGCTAAAAGAATAATGAGCAGATGCCCTGTCCTTCAATATGGAAAAGTTTTCCTTTTCAGTTGAAAGCGTAACCAGCGTACCTGTACCGCGGGCAATTCCATCTCTTACATGTGAAAGCACCGTACCAAATCCCGCATCGCGGAGCGTTTTTGCTTTATTGGCATCCACCGCAAAAACCTTAAATGCTTCAGCATCGCTTTTTATGGCCTGGTTCCATCCGTATGCACCTTTTGTATTGGATTCCAACTGCGGTTGCTGGGCAAAATTGAATTGATTCCCACCCGGACCTGACGGTGGCAAACTGGTACCATAGTCGGCATAGATATCTATGAAAGAAGGATAAATATATTTACCCTTACAATCCACTTCTATGGCCCCGGCCGGAAGCTTCAGATTAGAACCCACTGCAACAATTTTCCCGTCTTTGATGATCAGCGTAGCATTTGTGATGGTGGAATTTGCATCTTTTACAATAGTAGCATTTGTA
>CBIHLW010000353.1:0-3654 GCA_966210755.1 uncultured bacterium | reverse complement strand
AGCTCCACGAAATTCGTGGTCATGTTCTGAATATATTTCAGCGTATAGGGACGGTCCGGGTGACGGCTCAACTGAACCCTTTGCCAGGAGCTGAGATCACGGGTAACCTCTGTCCTTTTTTCAAGTATTTTACCTTCCAGTTCTTCTATGGTTTTGGAATGGTCGATCTTTTTTTGCTCGGAAACATGCTTCAATCTTTCGATCTCATCAATCAGATCTTTGATCGGTTTCTCAAAATCCAGGAATTGTCTGTTTGCGTTAGAGGGCATAGGCCATTTATGTTGGTGGTAAAATTAGTGAACTTAAGACAACAACGAAGTACCAATTACGAATCAGGAAGTAAGAAGAAGTTGCGGCAGTAAATTCATAATCCAATCCGTGATCCCATTTGGATGATATTTTTTCAGCCATACCCTCATATTTGATCAACCATAATTTCAGTGTTCATCCTTTCATCCGCTCAATCCGTGATATTCCTTAAAGATCCTGGATATCCGTCTACATTATAGAATGAACTCCATCCAACTTTCCGCGGCCATCCCTTCATCTGTTCAATCCGTGATATTCCCCACCAATGCTGGATATCAATCTACATAATAGAATGATCTTTATCCAACTTTCCGCGGCCATCCCTTCATCCGCTCAATCCGTGATATTCCATACGGATTCGAAATATCCATATACACAATAGAATTATCTCTATATTTTCCGCGGCCATCTTTCATCCGCTCAATCCGTGATAAATCCAATCAAGAACACATCTTCAATCCTCATTAACGCGGAGATATCCTTATTCATTTTAAATATATTTGTAGGCCCTAATCAACATGCATGCCCCATTTACCGAATTTAATTCAGGATCTCGCTCTTATATTGATCGTAGGTGCCATTGTTACTATTATTTTTAAAATAATAAAGCAACCACTGGTTCTTGGATATATCATTGCCGGTTTTTTAGTCAGTCCTTATTTTCACCTGATCCCTACAGTTGCTGATGGGGAGAACATAGAAACATTCGCTGAGATTGGCGTTATCTTTCTCCTGTTTAGTTTGGGTCTTGAATTCAGTTTCAAAAAATTAATGAGGGTTGGAGGCTCTGCCTCCATTACAGCCTTTGTTGAAATTGCCTTCATTACCACCGCAGGTTATTTCATGGGAAAATTAATGGGATGGACCACGATGGACAGTTTATTCCTTGGTGGAATGCTCGCCAGTTCTTCAACTACCATCATACTACGTGCTTTTGATGAATTGGGGGTAAAAACAAAACAATTCGCCAGGATTGTGTTTGGCGTATTGATCGTTGAAGACATTGTAGTGATCCTCTTAATGGTTTTACTTTCTACGATTGCTATTACCAATACTTTCCAGGGAACAGATATCCTGTTTACCGTGCTTAAATTATTGTTCTTTCTTGCGCTTTGGTTCATACTCGGAATATTCATTCTGCCAACGCTATTAAAAAGAGGCAGTAAATTGTTAGATGAAGAAACACTGCTGATCCTTTCCCTGGGATTATGTCTGGGTATGGTGGTTCTTGCCACCCAGGTTGGATTCTCTGCGGAACTTGGTGCTTTTGTTATGGGTTCCATTATTGCAGAAACCACCGTGGCGGAAAAGGTGGATCATTTATTAAAACCCGTAAAAGACCTCTTTGGTACCATATTCTTTGTTTCAGTCGGGATGATGATTGATCCTGCTGCCATGGTACAATATGGCATTCCCATTATTCTGGTTACCCTGCTTACTTTGTTCGGAAAATTATTCAGTACCACTTTGGGTGCATTGCTTTCCGGACAACCTTTAAAACAATCAGTACAGGTAGGCATGAGTATGGCCCAGATCGGAGAGTTTGCCTTCATTGTGGCCACACTGGGGCTTTCGCTTGGTGTGATCTCCGACTTCATATTTCCTGTGGCCGTAGGAGCCTCTGCCATAACAACATTTACCACTCCTTATATGATCAGGTATGCTGATCATTTTTATATTTTTTTATCAAGGGTGCTTCCCGAGAAATGGGTGAAAAGACTGAACCGTTATTCTGTAGGTGCCCAAACCATACAGGCAGAACCGGATTGGAAAATCCTTCTTAAAAAATATATTCGGCTTGTGGCCACCAATATAATTATTGTGCTGGCCATACTGCTTTTATCTACAAGATACCTGTCACCCTACGTAATTGCCAATATCGCAAATCCAGTTTTAGCCAGTGTGATCACCCTGGTGGTGACTATTTTAGTCTCCCTGCCTTTCTTATGGGCCATCATTGCAAAAAGACCGGCCGGACAAGGGTACAGGGAATTATGGATCAATGAAAAATACAACCGCGGGCCTTTATTATTAATTGAGGGAGGAAGACTGGCGCTGGGTATTTTTTTAACCGGTTTACTTATTAACCAGCTGGCATCAACAAAAGCAGCATTATTAACAGCCATACCAGTAACCATTGTACTCGTTTTTATCTTTTCTACTACCATACAGAAATTTTACCAGAAGGTAGAAGGCCGTTTTATGAGCAACCTGAATTCAAGAGGAGATGCAGATGATAACCAGGACCAGCTTGAAAAGAAGAATGTTGAAATTCAAAATGACCTTGCCACCTGGGATGCGCACATTGTTGAACTTGTGGTAAATCAACTTGCTCCTTATATAGGAAAATCGCTTCGTGATCTTGCATGGCGTGAACAATACGGTATCAATGTAGTTTATATCAAGCGTGGTAATTACATCATTCACACACCTGCACGTAATAATAAAATGCAGGCATTTGACAGAGTAGGGATCCTGGCAACAGATGAACAGATACAAAGGTTCAAACCCATTTTTGATTTTGGAATTGAAACAGAACCAAACCCGGTTCGTATTGAAGACATTACTTTAACAAAGATCCTTGTTGATGAACACAGTAAATTAAAAGGCTTCTCCATTCGCGAGTCACGAATCAGGGAAAGAACCGACAGTCTTGTTGTAGGCATTGAAAGAAACAACAGGAGAATTCTCAATCCTGATTCGAGCCTTGTGTTTGAATGGGATGATATTGTTTGGATTGTAGGAAACAGAAAGAAGATCATGGAATTTCAGGGTTAGTCCATTTACCCGCCAACAGCTATGCCAGGGTAATAAATACAGACCGCCTTTTAACAGGATGGATGTTCCTGGTTTTATGACCTTTACCAACCGTATCTTCCACCAGCAAAATTTCTCCTGGCCCAAAGATCCTTTTTTCTCCAAGGGAAGTTTCAATTTCAATTTCCCCATCCAGCAATATGATATATTGTTTTTCGGGTGCATTGTGAAAGTCCCAGTTATAGGTGGGTTCCACTTCACGGAACACCACTCCATTGGCAGGTAATTTATCAGATAACCATCCGATCCTTCCTGATTCTTTTAAATCAATTTCAATGTCTTCAAAATGACTTTCCCCATTAGCATCGCTAAACAATCTTGTGATCCTGAACATTGTCATTGTTTAATTTTTTCTAAAAACGTGCTGGTTGGCCTTATCCAATTCTTCCTGAGAGACGGTATGTCCCATACCGTTATAAATCTTTGTTATCACATCAGCATTCATTGACTTAAGTATACTGGTAGTTTCATGTACCCTTTCAACAGGAACATGAGGATCAGGATCGCTGGTGCCAATGAATATGGGGG
>CBIHLW010000352.1:0-3661 GCA_966210755.1 uncultured bacterium | reverse complement strand
ATATTAAATTTTAATAGTTATCCCTGTATCCACCGCCGCCGCTACTGCCGCCGCGATTGTAACCACCGCCGCCGCCGCCGTTACCGCCACGGTATCCGCCGCCACCGCCGCCTTTTTTAAAGCCGCCGCCGCCGCCTCCACCGAAGCCGCCTCTTTTCTTAAAGCCGCCGCTGCCTTCTTCTTTAGGGCGTGATTCATTCACCACTAAATTCCTGCCTTCAACTTCACTTCCGTTAAGTTGGGCGATGGCTGCCTGCGCTTGTTCATCATTTGACATTTCCACAAAACCAAAGCCTTTGCTTCTCTGTGTGAATTTGTCCATAACGATTTTGGCAGAAGATACTTCACCATACGGTGCAAACAGGTTGGCCAGGTCCTGATCTTTAAGACCCCAGCTGAGGTTTCCTACGTAAATGTTCATTTTGAGAAAAAATTTAAAAAAAATAAAAGGTGTTTACAGCCAACAGAAAACATGAACATTTACGCAACGTTCAATGAGATCGTGAAACTGAAAGAACACAAATCATAACGAATATAAGGAAAATAAATTCATAAAAATAGTACCCGGAAAAGAAAACTGCCCCCAAAAGGAGGCAGTTTTTAATAACTAAACCCGGTATATTATTGTTTTACAAAGGTTGTGGTCTCAATTTTACCATCACCATTCACTACTTTAATAACATACATTCCTGCACTCAGGTTACTTACGTCCATCATGGTATTTGAAATACCCTGGCCTGGCGTAACCATTTTAAGTATCCTGCCATCAATTGTACTGAGGGTGATTCTTGCCCTGGTATCAAGCCTGTCGTGTTGTAAAGTGATCTGGCTGCTGGCCGGGCTGGGATATACTTTCAGGTCGCTGGTAAAGCTGGTATTGTCCTTAAAGCGGATGATGCCGCTGTATTTGATCTTACCATCTATGTCAACACTCTTTATCCTGTAAAATACCTGTGCTGCTTTACTGGTGCGGTCAATGGTCCCGTACACTCTTGTTCCCTGAACGGCATTTACTGTTCCTACAGTGTTAAAAGAAATACCGTTTAAACTCTTTTCCAGCTGATATTCTCTTACATCAACTTCATCAGCCACATCCCATTTTACTTCAACGCCATTGTCAATTTTATTGGCAGCTACACCAAGGAAATTAACTGGCAGTGGAGCAGCTTCCGTACCACCAATGGAGAGGTCATCAAATACAGTAAATGCAGGTTCTGCAATTTCATAAGTAACCTCAACCCTGTAGGCTACACCTGGTGCATTGGTGATGTCCTCATCAATCAGCCGGATACACACATTACCCTGCATGCCTGAAATCTGTGGAGCGCCACCTGTGTAAGGGGTAGGGGGCGTGGAAAAATCTGTGAATTCATGAAAATTTGAGGTTGCAATTACATTGTAAACTGTAAATTCTCCCTGAGGAGTTGCACTGATCACCCGTACCTGAAAGCGGTTTACAGAAGGGTTAGGAACTACATAGTAGAATCCTACATCAAAAATCCCAACCGGATTGGGGTTGGCATACAAAGGTGAAATTATGGATACCAGCCTCATACCGCCTCCACCTGGAACAGGAGGAACTGTACTTACACCATCAACTTCCGACCACCATCCCTGGCTGGTATTGAAGTAAAATGAACTGTTTCCATAATAAATTGAAGGAGAATGAAAACCCTGATCATCCGTGTTGAAATTGGCAGTAACATTACTGCAATCACCACTGTTTGATACTGAGGTTACTCCCTGGATCTGGGCATTGACACTGCCGCTGAAGGCAATCAATGCAATTAACATTAGGGTTCTGGAGAACGAGTAGACATGTTTCATAGTCGCTAATTATAAATGATTAATAGAAAAACTAAACTCTAAAGTTTCAGGGGTCTGGCTGATAGTTTTTCGCGACTAAGCGTTTAAGGAAAATGGATACGGTAGTAGTGTTATCAAAAACTGTTCCTTAGAAAATTGGAGGGGGAATTCAATGGATTGGGGAAGGGAATTCAATGGATGGTATACAAAAAAAAACATTTTTTGTGTAATTTCATAGTGTTCAAAAAAAAAGCCTGCAAAATAATTTGCAGGCTTTACAATTTATTGTGGTAATTATTCAGCAACCACTTCAAAACTTACTTCGGCATGCTGTCCATTTCCGAAATCAATAGAAGCCTTATAAGTACCCAGCTCTTTTACTTCGTCTGTAATGTTTATTTTCTTACGATCGATATCATAACCTTTCTGGTCCCTGATGGCACGGCTTATCTGTAAAGGAGTTACGCTGCCGAAGATCTTTCCGCTGGTACCCGTTTTGGCTCCAACTTTCAGAGGCGCTTCGTTTAATTTAGCGATAACACTGTTCATCTGGGCCAGCATCTGGTCCTCTTTCTTCCTGGCCACCTTTAATCTTTCATCCAGTTGTTTGCGGTTGGAAGGATTGGCTTCTACTGCAAACCCACGTGGGATAAGGAAATTACGGGCATAGCCGTTCTTTACCTTTACCATTTCGTTTCTTCCGCCAAGATTATCAACATCTTGAATTAAAATAATTTCCATTTTGTTGTTTTTAGTCCCCAGAGCCCAATCTGAGATTGTGACTGTCTCCCGCGCCTGCGGGATTAGGGAATGGTACTAAATAATTGTTTACTACGCTATTTCAAAAGATCTGTAACATAAGGCAATAAAGACATCTGACGTGCTTTCTTAACTGCATCACTTACTTTACGCTGGTATTTCAATGAATTACCGGTAATTCGGCGTGGCAACATTTTACCCTGCTCGTTCAGGAATTTCTTCAGGAACTCTACATCTTTATAGTCTATGTAGCGGATGCCATATTTTTTAAAGCGGCAAAACTTTTTCGGACGCTTCTCCTGTTTAATGGCGGTCAGGTATTTAATTTCATTTGGACGTGCCATAAATTAAGCCTCCTGTACTTTTTCAGTTCCTGTTGGTACGCCACTTCTCTTTTTTGCATTATACTCGACGGCGTATTTGTCGAGCCTGGTTGCCATGTGACGGAGAACACTCTCATCACGTAGAAGCTGGATCTTCAGCTTCTCATTGAAGTCGGATGGCGCAGTAAATTCCACAACCCAGTATAAACCTGTGGTTTTTTTCTGGATCGGGTACGCCAGTGATTTTAGTCCCCAGGGATTTTCCGCAACGATCTGGCCGCCATTATCGGTTACCAGGGTTGTGTACTTTTTCTGAGCAGCTTTGAATTCATCATCGCTCAGAACCGGGGTAAAAATCACCATCAATTCGTAATTGTTCATTACCCTTGTGTTTTGTGATTAAATAAAATTGTTTTTCCCTTCATCATATGAATGATCATTTTTTTGAAGGGAGCGCAAAGGTAAGGCGGGGAATCCAGATTTGCAGGCAACCGGGGTGGGAATTTTAGAACCCGTTGTTAAATTCTTTCCGGATTGTCAAAGGTAAGCATGAAAAAAGAAAAAGGGGGCCCGACGCCCCCTTTCAACGCCCGGGTCAATACTACCACTTAATGAACTGCGACCTGAGAATGGCGTCACCACTGATCTGCACACTGTACCAGCCAGGTTGCAGACGGCTTACTGTCAGGTTTTGGGTGATGGCGCCTCCCTGATGGTGAACAGAACGTTGCATTACGATCCTTCCCGAAACGTCGTAGATCTTTATTTCATAT
>CBIHLW010000351.1:0-3665 GCA_966210755.1 uncultured bacterium | reverse complement strand
TTAAAATTCCAGAGATGTAATGTAATATGATAAAAAGGTTTTCTATAGTTTTGGCCATTGCCTCAAATATAGAAAACCTTTAGAGAAATTAAAACATTTACACCATATCCCACCAGATGCCCTCTGTTGTTTCAACGGGATTTGTGGGTCTAACTCGGAATACTTTAGTCATGACAGTAAGTTTTTGTTATTTACGAGTGTAAAAATTGACCAAACCCCACCCGTTCTCAACAGGTTGTATATTGTCATAGATTGATTTTTTCTTTAATAATCCAGTACTGGCGAGCATTACAGCCCAAATTGACCGTAGGCTTACGAATCAAAATAGGGTAATCTTACGCAGTGAAATTAGTAAAAATACTAGGCAAGTATAGGAAGTTTTCGATGAAAAAGCAAATTCAAAAGACGTTCCGGGGGGATAGTTTCAGTCAGTTGATATAAGGGGAAATGCTTACTGGCATTAAGTTTCAGGCGTTTTCACCTTCCAATATAATTCCATCCATAATGGTTTGCAATCAATTTTTAAAATAACTGTGTAAAGGTTTTGAACTTTGAAATCAATTCGTAGATTTACGGATTGCGTTTCGTGGTTTTACGTGATGCTGGTTTGCTTAATCTGTAACAAAAACCAGAGCCCGTTAATCATCCGCGCCAAAAAACAATTAGATTTGTTGCACTTTACTGCTTATAACCCAATTAATTAAACCCAAATCCATGACTGCCCAGCAAATCAAAGTATCCATTGCTGACGACCATAAGATCTTTCGCGACGGTATCAAAATGGCATTGAAAGACCGCGATTACCTTAAAATTTTATGGGAAGCTGAGGATGGTAAGGATCTGATGCACAAGCTGAAACTCAAAGTTCCGGATGTGATACTGATGGATATACGTATGCCTGAGATGGACGGAGTGAATGCCATCAGCATACTGAGAAAGGAATATGAACAGATCAAGATCATTGTGCTTACCATGTACGATGACCAGGAAATGATCACTAAGATGATGGAAATGGGTGCCAATGCCTATCTCACCAAAACCACAGATCCGGATGAGATCTATCAGGCTATCCTTACCTGTATGAATGATGATTTTTATTTCAATGACCTGGTTAATAAGGCCGTTTTATTAAAACTTCAGCATAAGAAATCCGTCAAGCAATTTTATCCCAACCCGGTAAAGTTTTCAGATAAGGAGATCAGGATACTTAAATGTATTGCTGAGGATAAAACCACTGAAGAAATTTCCAAGGAGGTTTTTCTGAGTCCGCGCACCATAGAAACCATCCGCCAGAACATGAAGCAAAAAGTTGGGGCCAAGACCATTGCGGGCCTTGTAATGTACGCCATGCGAAATAAACTTCTTGATTGAATAAAATGACAGCCTCCACCAATATCAATAATCATTTTTTTGAAGGTACTTACAAAGAGGCCTGGAAAGGTTTGATACCTCCGGGATTAACTGAAGCCGAAGTTGACTTTATTATAGATGTTGCTGCATTGGGTAAGGATGATAAGGTGCTGGATCTGATGTGCGGCTATGGAAGGCATAGTCTGGAATTAGCCAGAAAGGGCATTCAGGTTACTGCAGTCGATAATCTGAAAGCATATATAGATGAGATCAACCTGCAGGCAACAACTGATGGGCTTCCGGTGCAGGCCTTCCATGCGGATATTTTGAATTTTGAACCTGCTGAACAATACAAGGCAGCCATATGCATGGGTAATAGTTTTGCTTTTTTTGCGGAGCAGGATGCCGTATCAATTCTCAGGAATATATCAGCTCATTTGAATTCAGATGGGATCCTCATTATCAATTCATGGATGATTGCCGAAATTGCTATAAGGCATTTTAAAGAGAAGGACTGGCATTACGCAGGTGAATATAAATGCCTGCTTGATTACAGGTATTGTTTTCATCCTTCCCGTATAGAATCTGAACAAACGATAATTTCCAGCGATGGGGTTATTGAAACAGTAAAAGGTGTTGATTATATTTTTACCCTGGATGAATTGGAAAGGATGTTTAACAATGCAGGCCTGAGAACAAGGGCCCTGTACAGTACTCCAAGAAAAAGAAAATTCAGTTTGGGTGACGGCCATATTTATATAGTAGCAGAAAAAATTTCTGTTAAATAGCCGGTGCTGAAAAGCGGAAAGGATGAACTGTTACCGGTCTGGCACCTGGATCATCCTTCAGGCTTTCTACTTTAGATCTGGAAATTTACCACACCATTTCTGATGGCAACCATGGCCAGTCCAACCCGGCTTCTCACATCCAGTTTCAAAAATAAATGGTCTCTTAAGGCATCTACCGTTCTTGGAGTGAGTTTCATGTTCTGGGCAATTTCCTTATATGTAAGATCTGTGCAGGCGAGTTTAAGGAATTCAACCTCTTTTTCTTCCAGCATGGAATTTTGCAATCTTGCATTTTCCCTGTTGTTATTCCTGAATAAATTAGCCAGTCTGCCGGCGGTCTGGGTAGAATAATAATACCATGATTGCATGACAGATTTTAGTGCAAATTTTAATTCGGACGGATCGATATCTTTTTTCAGAAAGCCCTTTACCCCGGCCTGCAGCAGCCTGATTAAAGTGTGTTCGGAATCGTACATGGTCAGCATCAATATATGAATTCCGGGGTAATGGTTATTGAGCCATTGTGCTGTGTCAAAACCATCCATTTCCGGCATGTTGAGATCCAGTAAAACCACCTCAGGAAGCTCATTCTTTTTTAATTTTTCAATGAATTCGCGGCCATTATTGGCCTCCAGCGTCACCTGGCAATGATCGAAGCTATTGATGAGCGTTGCCAAAGCATTCCTGAGCAGGATGTGGTCGTCAACCATGGCAATATGAATGGTATCTGTCATAATCAATATGGTATTGAAACTAAAATTTGTGTGCCTTGCTGGGGAAGCGTTTCCAGCACAAGTTTGCCTCCAAATAATTTTGCCCTTGTTTCCATATTACCCATTCCCGCCCTGCTAACCTCATTATCATAGTTCCTGGTAAAACCAATTCCATCATCCCTTATTAGAATATCCAGAAAATGATTGTGAAAGTCTAATTCGAGCCATATGCAGGATGCCCGGGCATGTTTAATAATATTGTTGAAAGCTTCCTGGATGATCCGGAAAATAACTATTTCTTTTTCGCTATCCAGGAAAATGGGTTCACCTTTTATATCATATTCAACTTTTAGATGGGCCATTTCCCTAAGCTTTTCTATTTCATTTTTTAGAGCCTTCATTAAACCCATGTTCTTGATAACATCCGTATTCATGCTTCTCGATAAATGACTCAGGTCGGATATGGCAGTGCCCAGGATATCAACCGAACCGGAAACGGATCTTTTTACTTTCTCCTGGTTGTTCCAGTCAAGGGTATTCAGATTTAATTTTGCCAGAGTGAGTGAAAGGCTAATATTATCATGAATTTCCCTTGAAATGGATTGAAATGTTTGCTCCTGAATCTCCACTTGGGAGCTTAACAGGTTTCTTTCAAAGTCAAGTTGTAAAGTATTCAATTTATTCTGATAATTGATCTGTCGTTTTTGATACAGAATCAGGAGCGCTATAATTAAGATAGCAAGCATAAAAATGAGGACTGTAACAGTAATTATGAATAAAATTATTTGCTGGGAATTTGAGGGCATGATAAATG
>CBIHLW010000350.1:0-3667 GCA_966210755.1 uncultured bacterium | reverse complement strand
ATCCTTTTCATATCCCAGCACAAGGCCTTTATCAATGGCCGGGCTTTTTACCGTAATGGAAAAATCTTCAGGCGCGTTTCCACCTTCGTAATTTTTGAAAAGCGGATCGCCAAACAGCGCTCCTTCACCTGGTCCTTCCTTACCCATCTTCATCGTTCCCGATTTTGCGAAGTATAGATTGTGTGATATTATATTACCTGGCCTGGCGTTGCCTTTCTTTCCCAGGTTATAGACCACCACATCGTGTTCCGTTACAATGATATTATTACGGATGATGTTTTTGCTATGCGGCTGCGTGATATTGAACACGCCCCATTCGTTGGCATTCACCTTGCGCCTGATGATGGTATTGTTCTCGATGAGGCAGGCCTCACCCCTCCATAAAGCAACGAACTGCTGGTAGTCGTCGCTAACGTTATGGTGTATGCGGAAATTTTTGTAGGCTGGTTTTTGTTTTACATCTGTCCAGGTTACCTCCAGGAATCCCTGGCAGCTGCTGGTAAAATTGTGGTGGATGGAAATATCCGATTTATCGTAGCGTGCATCGTCTATTTCAAAGGCACTTCCATCCGCACCGCTACCATAGGCATCCGGACCCCAGTTGATGCGCGGATCCACTGCACTGTAATTGATGATGCGGTTATACCTCACCTCCTGGTGGTCGGCTCCCAGCCATATACCTATGGGGCCCCAGTTCCATTGCTTCAAAATCCGGTTGCAGTCATGAATATAATTCCGTTCAATGATGGCATGGGCACCATTACTGCGAATGCCTGCCGGGCAGTCCTCGATCTCATTGTTGCGAACGATACAATGCTCCGCTTCCCTGGCAATATGAATGGCGCCCATTTCCCATACTTCCCAGCCTTCTCCACTGTATTGAATGGGCTGGTGTACTGCAGTATTATGAAAATAAAGATGTTCAACTATCACATAACTTTTGTTGACGCGTATGCAGTTGCCATAGTTACCCTCTGCAAAAACAGGATTGGTAAATGCTGGTGCCGGATCAGCTCCGTATCCATAATCCGTGATGGTGATATACTGACCTGGTGCACCTGCCTGATTCACATTGAACGGACCCGTAAAAGTGGATCCTCTTTTAAAACGTACTGCATCACCAGGTTTGAGTACCGCAATACTTAAACGCTCAAGGGTTTTCCACGGAGTTTTTTTGCTGGTGCCATTATTTTGATCATTCCCGTTTTTAGAATCAACATAGTAATGAACAGACGCACTGTTCGTTTCTGATATTTGAATTCCTTTAAATGATGAAAGCACAGCAGCCACGGACAGGAATAAAATAAACAGGATAATGAAACCGCCTCTATAGAAATTATCACTATTTGAGACCAGCTTCACTTTGCCCGCTCTCTGCCATCGGTTATTGTATCGGCCTTCCCTGTTCATTTGCTCATTTTCTTATTTGCGTATTTTATCTTTTTTCATAAGTATATTACCTGCCTGTAAAAAACACCGCTCCCTTCATCCGCTGCCGCTTCATTCCCGGTCCGCTCCAGTCCAGTTTAAGAAAAGGTTCTCCCCTTGCTTCTTCCCTGTAGTATAACAGTTGGAAAGGATGATAGCCCGCCTTCAGGAAAAGCGTGGCGGTCCTGATCATATTACCGGGATAGGCATAATCCTCATCCAGCACCTGTATATCATGTATCCTTAAAAATGCTTTTGCATCACAACTCATATAAAAATGATAAGCACCGTCCTTTGGAACCGATATATAACCAGTAAATGAAGTGAGTCCTTTTCGTTGCAGCGTATCTGCAGGGATGTCGGGAAATGCATCATGGCCTTTCTCCAGCACTTCAAGATCTTTCAGTTGCGGAATCCAGGTAAAGCTTCCTTTATAATGATGCCAGGTAATGCCCTCTAACAGCTGACCGGTTTTTACTGCGGGTATGTATGCACTGTCGTAGGGCCTGGGTGCACTCCCGTTTGCCTTTCTCATTTGCAGCGCATGTGCTTTGAAATATGCCTGCAGGCTGGTTTCCCGGAGAGCAGCGGGTAAATTGCCGGGCTTCAGTTCTTTGCCAGCAAGATCTTTTTCCTGCTTCGGATCATTTACCACATCATAGATCTCGAAATCATCATTGGCGGAATGGATATCATACCTGAGTCCTGCATAATTACCTATCCTCAGCATCTGCATATCGTTCCTTGCACGGTTACGGTGCCTGATACTGAATTGAGGATAGGACGGCGTGCTGTCCTCGTTCCTGTACTCGATATACAACAGACGGTCGTCCATTGCTGTATTACCAGTCAATACCGGGAGCAATGAAATGCCATCCATTCGCTGTGGAGCCTTGTTGCCGGTAATGTGTATCAATGTAGGCGCCCAGTCATAAGCAATGGCCGGAATGCCGATCTTTTTATTGGCAGGGATCTTACCGGGCCACCATGCAATAGCGGGCAAACGCACGCCACCTTCCAGCACATCACCTTTCACTCCGTTAAAAGGTCCGAAGCTGGAAAAGAAATCAGGACGGTTAGGCACATATTTTTCTTCGGGTAAATAAGATTCAGTGGATGGACCATTATCCGATGTATAAATAACAATGGTGTTGGAGTCGATCTTCAGGTCGCGCAACAACTGGGTGATATCACCCACTGCATCATCGAGCCTGCGGTTGGATGTTGCGTATCTTTTATAAGTATCCGGCCAGGGAACATTTGCAGTTTTACGGTTATGATCATGATCATAAACCGCGTTGGCATATTCGGGATAAATATAAGAATCAGGAATGCCCTCCGCTGTATTGATATAATGTCCCGGTGTGCCGTTCCACTGCACACCGCCATTCAAACCAGCGCCCTGTGGATATGGCGTACCTGGCAATTCCAGTACGGCATGCGGCGTATCATAGGCCAGGTATAAAAAGAAAGGCTGATCATTTTTTTTACCTGCCTGTTCAACAATATATTTTTTCGCCATCGCGGTCCACAGGTCAGTTGTATAACATTTATCAAGACCCTGTGTGATGCTGGTGTAATTCTCCCAAACCACTTTTGCATTTTCCGCCCAGTACTTCCTGTACAATGCTTCCTTCGGGTAATGCTCATGCCCGTCGCTGTGACGCATGTAACCGAAATAATAATCAAAGCCACGCTTCAGCGGATGGGCCGGCCACTGGTATCCATTGAGATCATATTTATCATTTCCCTGCAGGCCCCATTTGCCGATAGCCGCGGTTGTATAACCAAGGGTCTTCAAAGTGGAAGCCATGGTATAATTATCTTCCAGTGCCTTGTCGAACTGGTTGTCGCGCACATTGGCATGTCCCTGACTTACGCCAAGCATCAGTGAGGAACGCGAAGGCGCACAAATGGGCGCAGCACAATAGTATTGGGTGAACATGGCTCCTTCCCGCGCCAGCCTGTCAAGATTGGGAGATACCTGAAAAGGCCTGGAGTGATCTTTTAACCTGGCCCTTTCATTTTGAAAAAAAGCACCGATATCACCATAGCCCTGGTCATCAACAATGATAAAAATAATATTGGGTGATGCTGACTGGCCGGTTTGTGCCTGTGCGATCAATGTAAAAAATAAAACGGCAATGAATACGCCTGAAAAACGCAACCTGTTCACAGATGAATGAAATGATATTTTCCTAAGCATAATGCAGAATTTCACAGATCTTAACCTCAGCTT
>CBIHLW010000349.1:0-3668 GCA_966210755.1 uncultured bacterium | reverse complement strand
TAAATTTTCATGTACCACTTATGAAAACGGGATCATGAGATCTATTATGTAAGATCTTTGTGTCCCTTGTGCTTTAGTGGTTCAATAAAAAATAATGGAACAAATTGTAATCAAACCTTACTTAAGATTATCAGGCCTGGAACCTTTGACCATCCGCCCTGAATCGAATTTTGTGAATGTTGGCGAAAGAACAAATGTAACCGGCTCAAAGAAATTTGCAAGACTGGTGCGCGACAACAAATATGAAGAAGCGCTTTCAGTTGCACGGCAACAGGTTGAAAATGGAGCACAGATCCTTGATATAAACATGGATGATGCTTTGCTTGATGGTGTTAAAGCCATGAGCACCTTCCTTAATCTGGTGATGGCAGAACCCGATATTGCCAAAATCCCGGTCATGATCGACTCATCTAAGTTTGAGATCATCGAAGCTGGATTGAAATGTGTTCAGGGAAAGTGTATTGTGAATTCGATTTCCATGAAGGAAGGTGTTGAAAAGTTCATTGAACAGGCGCGGATATGCCAGGCATATGGTGCAGCCGTAGTGGTTATGGCATTTGACGAAAACGGTCAGGCCGATACACTCGAAAGAAGAGTAAACATTTGCGAAAAAGCATACCAGATCCTTACGGAAGAAGTGGGCTTCGAGCCCCAGGACATCATTTTTGACCCTAACATTTTTGCCATAGCAACCGGCATAGAAGAACACAATAACTATGCTGTGGATTTTATAGAAGCTACAAGGATCATAAAACAGAAGATGCCCCTTGCCAAAATAAGTGGTGGAGTGAGTAATGTTTCCTTTTCTTTCAGGGGAAATGACCATGTTCGAGAAGCCATTCACTCCGTTTTCCTTTACCATGCCATCAAAGCAGGTATGGATATGGGAATTGTAAATGCTGGCCAGTTGGTTGTATATGATGAAATAGAACCGGACCTCAGGGAATTATGTGAAGATGTAATTCTTAACAGGAGACCCGATTCCACCGAGCGGCTGGTGTCATTTGCAGAAACGGTAAAAGCAAAGGGTAAAGAAGAAATAAAGGATGAAGCATGGCGTAACGGTACCGTGGAGGAAAGATTGAAACATGCGCTGGTAAATGGCATCACAGATTATATTGATACAGATACTGAAGAAGCCAGGTTAAAATATCCCAAACCACTTGATGTAATTGAGGGGCCATTAATGGCAGGTATGGATGTGGTAGGCGATTTGTTTGGAAGCGGAAAGATGTTCCTTCCACAGGTTGTAAAGAGTGCAAGGGTTATGAAAAAATCTGTAGCTATCCTTACACCCTATATTGAAAAGGAAAAAGAAGAAAGACAAAAAGCCCATCTTGCTGCCGGCACAAAAAATGAAGAGGTGGCAGGCGCTCCAAAAGTATTAATGGCAACTGTTAAAGGTGATGTTCATGATATAGGTAAAAATATTGTGGGTGTTGTACTGGGATGTAATGGTTATGATGTGATAGACCTGGGAGTAATGGTACCGGCAGATAAAATATTAGAAACTGCACAAAAGGAAAATGCAGATATCATTGGATTAAGCGGATTGATCACACCTTCGCTTGATGAAATGGCTCACGTGGCCAGGGAAATGAAAAGAAGGAATATGCACCAGCCTTTATTGATCGGCGGCGCCACCACTTCAAGGATCCATACAGCCGTTAAGATCGCACCTGAATATGAAAATGGTGTAGTACATGTTTTAGATGCATCCAGAAGCGTTACGGTGGTCAGCAATCTTTTGAACAAAGAGCAAAAAGGACCATTTCTTCAACAAACCTTGAATGAATATGAAGGATTAAGGCAACAGTTCCTGAACAAACAAAAACACAAAGTACTTATACCTTATGAGGAGTCGGTAGTGATGAAAGAATATTTTGACTGGAAAAACTACCAGCCCGTGAAGCCAAAGGTAGACGGCGTTAAGGCATTTAAAAGTTTTGACCTGGGCACCATCGCTGAATTTATTGACTGGGGGCCTTTCTTTATTGGCTGGGAAATGCCCGGAAGATTCCCTGAAGTTTTATCTGATCCCATTTTTGGTAAGGAAGCAACGCGCCTTTACAATGATGCTAAACAAATGGTTGAGAAAATTGTGGCCGAGAAATGGTTCACCGCTGATGGCGTAGTGGGATTCTGGCCTGCGGAAACAAACAATAAGGACACTATTACTTTACAAACAAAAAATGGAGAAGTAAAACTTGAATCTTTACGTCAACAAATGAAAAAGGCCATAGGACAGCCTTCCTATAGTCTTGCTGATTTTATAAAGCCCGCTTCCCAATACCTGCCGGAAACTGAAAAAAAATCTGAAGCGCCTGCAGATTTTATGGGTGCGTTCGCAGTTACCATCCATGGAGCTAAAAAACACATTGACCGTTACATTGCTGAAAATGATGAATTCAATAAGATACTCGTTCAGATATTAGCTGACCGCTTTGTTGAGGCATTTGCAGAATGTTTACACCTGACGGTAAGAAAGGAACACTGGGGTTATGAAAAAGATGAAGCGCTTTCGAATGATCAATTGATCAAAGAACAATACAAAGGGATACGTCCAGCACCAGGCTATCCGGCCTGTCCTGATCATACAGAAAAAACCAAGCTGTTCTCTTTACTGGATGTAACAAATAATATTGGCATAATTCTGACCGAAAGCCTTGCGATGGATCCTCCGGCATCCGTTTGCGGCTGGTATATTGCGCATCCTAAAAGCCATTATTTTGGATTAGGCAAAATTGGTAAAGACCAATTGGAAGATTATGCCAAAAGAAAAGGAATGAGTATTGAAGAAGCACAAAAATGGTTAAGCCCTGTTTTGAACTAAAGAGATCTGACAGTCCATATATATTTTGATTCAACGCTTAAATATTTCCTGTTGTCAGCGATTTGATCTCTTCGTATTTACGGGCGTCTCTGTTTGCCTTCACAAGTGCAATTATAACGAAGATCTTAATAATTATCCCTCTGAATATATTAGTTGGATCAGTTAACATGAATACAATTTGAAGTAAAAGGTAGATCACCAGGGCAATAGTAAATGAAGCAACAGGCTTTTTTCTGCTCCACAAAGCAAGAATTAAAAATAACAATGCTATAAAGGCATCAATAACAAATGCGATGATTCCTATCGTCCGATCAGTTTCATTTGCATATTCAAAAATGCCCATCAAAAACTGAATGCCTGATATCACATAAAGCCAGATGCGCGCATTCTTAAGCGTCTTTTCATATGGCTCCAGATCATATACATCAGAAAAGATAGTTTCCTGGCCGGCGTCAGAATCATTGGTGGACGGCAATACTTTTTCACTCATAACAGAAGGTTTTGGTTGTGCACTTGATAAAAACTTATTCGAGTTCTCACTATGGCCTGCCTCTCCCCTGACCGTTTTAGATCAGCATACCGGAATGGATCATCAACACAGATATAAGAATATCCTTGAGATCATTTTTTCTTTTGAATATAATAAAAAAATAAAAGCCCTACCTGATTTCATTGTATCAATATAGTATTCTCCCTAATAGATAAAAAATAATGTAGAATGCATAGTTGGATCATTCCACCGCCTGCGTCTTTTTCTTTAACAGTGGCTTCCCGTAATTAAAAAAGCAATTAATGATTGAAAATGCCAATGGCACTAAATGAAGGTGTTCTATAA
>CBIHLW010000348.1:0-3690 GCA_966210755.1 uncultured bacterium | reverse complement strand
ACGGCCACCCGCATCTTCAGTTTCGGGGTTCCTGGACAAACTGAGCCTGTCCGCCAATTGAAAAAGGCGGGGAGATTGCTGAAACTTATCCAATAACTCACGACAACTCATTTATAAAATAAAAGCCGGTGATTGAGCAGAAGCCACATGTATTGCAACTTTCCCAATGCACAGAACTTTTAGGGTCTGCAAAGATAACCCGGTGAAAATTAATAACTGGCAGTTGCGCTTACAGTAATGTTAACTTCTGTGATCTTATCCTCCAGCACATTAACTGGTGCAATATTATTTTTCGAATCGAAGCTATTGGCATAGAACAGCCCATTCATTTTTGTGAACAGGGAATAATTCCCCACAGGAAGTTCTATCATAAAGCGGCCATTTTCATCTGAAGCAGCCGATGTGATGAATTTCGTGAGCAGGGTATCGTAAAATGTCGATGTTCCTTTTCTCCTTACCTGACTCAGATGCGTATTTTCATACACATAAACCGTTGTTTTCATGGGCTTTCCTTCCTGTTCCGGTATATCGGGAGAGGGCATCTGGTTGCCAGAACGCTCCTTTATATACCCCATTATCCCCTGTTTGATCTGGGTGTTTCCGGTCATTTTACGGGCGGAATTACAGGCGGCAAGCAGTAAAGAAAACCCTAATACTATAAAAAATGTCTTCATAACATCCTATTCATGAGTAAACTATTCTATTTTAGTGAACCTTTGGACGGCAAAATACGTCTAATGTTTAAGCTACCTAATGTATATGAAGAAAATTGCGCTGACTGTACTTTTACTACAGGCTATAACCTTACCTGTACTTGCCCAGTTAAAAACAAATGAAGCGGTATTGGCCCGATCGGCTAAGGAACACCGTCAGAAAGAAGTTCAAAACTTCCAGAAAGCAGTAAAACTTGCAAAAGAAAAAGGATGGGAACTTAGTTTTAAAACCAGTAATGGAAATATTGCTTTCCTGGTGGGCGTGGATCAATTTGGATTACCTGTTTATTATTCTACTGAAAATAATATTGTAGCCGCTGCCACCATCCGGACCAATGTATTATGGCCTGGTGGGAGCAGTGGATTGAACCTCACTGGCGGTACCGATCTAATTAAAGATAAAATGGCCGTTTGGGACGGGGGAGGCGTATTGCTCTCGCATGTTGAACTCAGTGGAAGAGTTAACCAGAAGGATAACCCAACCAGCAATTCGGACCATTCAACACACGTTGCCGGCACTATGATTGCAACAGGAGTGAATCCAAATGCAAAAGGCATGGCCTATGCTGCACCAAGGATCAGCGCCTATGATTTTACTAGTGATGCTTCTGAGATGTTTGGTGAAGCATCTAATCTGCTGTTATCAAACCATTCCTATGGTGCTATTGCAGGATGGAGATATAATGAGAACCAAAGCCGCTGGGAGTTCTGGGGCCGTTCAACGGACAATGAAGATTATAAATTTGGTTATTATGATGACAGGGCCCAGCTCCTGGATTCAATAGCTTATAACGCGCCTTATTATTTAATTGTAAAATCTGCAGGAAATAACAGAACAGAAAATGGTCCTTCTGTTGGACAGCCTTACTGGCGCTATAACAGCAGCGGCTCCATGGCCAGTGCAGGTAACAGGCCTTCAGGCATCAGCGACAATGATGGCTATGATATTATTTCCACCTATGGAACGGCCAAGAATATTTTAACCGTAGGTGCGGTAAGCGGTCTGCCATTTGGATATAACAAATCTGAAGATGTGCTTCTTAGCAGTTTCAGCAGTTTTGGTCCAACAGATGATGGAAGAATTAAACCTGATGTGGTTGCGGATGGTGTTGATGTATTGTCTCCGGTGGCCACCACCAATACTTCCTATTCTTCTTTTAGCGGAACATCAATGGCCACACCAAGTACAACCGGCTCCTTATTATTGCTGCAACAATACTATGCCCAATTGCATTCCAACAGCTTCATGCGTTCTGCAACACTGAAAGCCATCGCTATTCACACTGCCGATGAAGCAGGCGATACACCGGGTCCTGATTACAGGTTCGGCTGGGGATTGCTGAATATTGGAAAAGCTGCGGACGTTATTAAATCAAACAATACCGGCAATCACCAGGTGCACGAAAAAGTTTTGAATGCCGGCGCTAGTTTCACCACCAATGTTATTGCTTCAGGGAACGGACCATTAACGGTAACCATTGCATGGACCGATCCAAAAGGAAACGTTGAGCTGATGAATGTATTGAATAACACGGCAAGGAAACTGGTGAACGACCTGGATATAAGGATCACCAAAGGTGCTACTACTTACATGCCATGGGTGTTAATGCCAACCATTCCGGATGCCGCTGCACAAACGGGTGATAATGTACTTGACAATGTTGAAAAGATCAATGTCCCGGATGCCATTCCCGGTGAAACCTATACGGTTACCATTACCCATAAAGGAACACTACAAAGGGGAACCCAGGCTTATTCACTTGTTATGAGCGGTGTTGGCGGACAAACTTATTGTACTTCTGCTGCAACATCAGCTGCTGGTGCAAGGATCAATAATTTTACGTTTGGAACCATTAATAATAATAATCCTGCAGGCTGCACTACCTATAATAATTTTACCAATCTTACTACGCTTGTTGAACCCGGACAAAGCTTACCATTCAGTGTAGCTGTTGGCAGCTGTGATGCCACCAATAACCAGAAGATCGTAAAGATCTTTATTGATTTCAATAACAATGGAAACTTTACTGATGCAGGGGAACTGGTAGCAACCAGTAATGCCATGGCATCGGGAACATTCAATGGAAATATCCTTATCCCTTCATCCGCTAATGCAGGAAATTCCTCTCTGCTTAGGATTGTTGTGGAAGAAACTTCCAACGCTGCTGATGTAACCGCCTGCGGTTCCTATACAAATGGAGAAACACAGGATTACAGGATCAGTTACCGGTCGGCATCAAATGACCTTGCCATTACCGATCTTGTAAATCCGGTTACCGGAAATTGCAGCAGTGCATCACAACAGGTTACAATCAGAGTAAGAAATACAGGTCTGGTAGACAAAACCAATGTACCACTGACCGTAGTAATAAAAAATGGCAATACGCTGGTAACTTCATTAAATGCCACTTATCCCGGCGTAATCGCGTCTTCTGCAGTAGCTACATATACTTTTCAGACCCCGTTCAATGCGGTACCTGGCACCACTTATAATTTCCAGATCTTTTCAAGTGATGGAACAGACCAGAACCGCAGTAATGATACGCTGAAAACAACTGTAACCATTGCCGAATTAATTGGTGCACCAACAGCATCGGGAGTTATATGTGGTACAAATGCATTGTTGAAAGTGAATAACCCCGATCCTTCTGCCAATTATTTCTGGTATACAAGCGCAACGGGTAATTCTTCCATCACAATGGGCGCAACTACAAATACCACAACCATTCCTGCAAACAATACTTATTATGTTGGCACGGGAGCAAAAGGTACTGTCGGTCCTGTAACAAATGATACCTGGGGCCAGGCAGGTGGCTATTTATCAGGAAATGCCAATTACATCAAATATTCCGCAGCTGTTCCTGTAATACTGGAAACTGCAAAATTGTATACCAGGACTTCCGGGAAAATTGATTTCATTGTTGCGGATATTATTTCCACCTCGGGAACCGGATATTCTTATTCGGCCATATCCACC
>CBIHLW010000347.1:0-3691 GCA_966210755.1 uncultured bacterium | reverse complement strand
GAACTGATCATAAAACCGGCTTTATCTTTCACCAGGCAGGAAAACGTTCCTTCGTTGGCGCCCGCGTCCAGTGCAGTTGTCCATTGAAGCTCATGAAGCCATTTATCAACGAGCTGTTTTTTATGATGAATATATTCTTCCCTCCGGGATGCTTCCTCGTAATATCCTGACCACACACCTGAAGGCCTGTCAAACGAAAATGAACGGATCCCTTCTTCCAGGCTTCGCAGCAGGTTTTGCATTTTTTGTTTTGAAAATGCACCCGTCTTTTTTTCCTCCCTGTCTTTTTTTGAAACCGAGGCATGGAGGTGAAGATGCAGGTAGCTATGTAGATTAAGTCTGCTTCTGAACGGAAGTAACTTCCGGGCAATAGAAAGCGGAATGCCTTCGGGGTATGCCATGCAAAGAGGCTGAACCGGTATTTGCAGGTAATGCATCAATGCCAGCGGAGCAAAAAAATGCTCACAGAATTGTTTATAAGCGATCCATGGTTTTTTTTCATCGTACCGTTCAAAGGATAACGTGTCAATAAAGATCATTTTGCCGCGGTACCATTGAACATTATAAGCTGATGCATCTTTCAGCATCATACCTTTTTGCATAGCCTGTTTTGCAATTTCAATGGTGAGCAGGGCAGCATCTTTCAGCATTTCAAAACACCATTCATATGGATAGCTGATAAGATCAATGGGCCGGGGCTGAATAGTGCGGTGCCATTCAGGGCTGCCTGTGAGGTTGCCTTCCACTTCTTTATGTGGCACCAGTAACCCTTTCTCTGTAAGATCTTTGTATAAACCGCCGGAAATGAATTCATCAAAGTCTTCTTTAAAGCAAAGGTTTACCTGGCGGTACAACTGGTGGTTATGATAAAACATAAAACCAGCAGGATCACGGTAGGAAGATGGATGGTGGATAAATGAAGGCATTACCGGGTCTTCGATTTATTTCTGAAGATCCGGAAAAAATAATGCTTGATGAGCGTCATGATGTTTTTGAAAAAGAAAGCAATGCCCAATACGGCTGCAATGATGGCCTGTATCAGGTAACTGCCACTGCCCGGATCAATATAAAGTAGATACTGCTGCATATCAGAAATAACTGAGTTTGGTTTGTGGCGTTAACGTTAAGAGTGTCTGGTACATCAGCTGAATGGTTTGTTCAATATCCCTGCGGTGTAACATTTCCACCGTAGTATGCATGTATCGCAATGGAATAGAGATCAGTACTGAGGGGCATCCGTCATTGGCATAAGCAAATGAATCGGTATCCGTTCCGGTACTCCTTGAAACAGCCCGCATCTGAACCGGAATATTATTTTTTTCAGCAACAGTTTCCACAAAACTCAATAATTTATTATGAACCGCCGGTCCATAGGACAGCGATGGTCCTTTGCCGCAACTGGTATCTCCCTCTATATTCTTGTTGATCATGGGCGTGGAGGTATCATGTGTTACATCTGTGATGATGGCCACATTTGGTTTAATACGGCGGGCGATCATTTCAGCTCCACGCAATCCAATTTCCTCCTGAACAGCATTCACCACATAGAGACCAAAAGGTAATTTCTTTTTGTTTGCTTTTACCAGTCTGGCTACTTCTGCTATCATGAAGCCTCCAATCCGGTTATCAAATGCACGGCCTATATAGTAATCATTGGCCAGTTCATCAAATCCATCCTGATAAGTAACCACTGCACCTACATGCACGCCCAGGTCTTCAATTTCTTTTTTACTCCTTGCACCACAATCCAGAAACAGGTTTTCCACCTTGGCTACCGGTTCTTTGTCCTGATTGTTGATCCGTGTATGAATGGCAGGCCATCCGAACACTGCCTTCACCGCGCCTTTCTTACCATGAATAAAAACCCTTTGTGCCGGAGCAATCTGGTGATCAACACCTCCATTCCTTTTAAGGTAAATCAGACCTTCATTGGTAATGTAATTTACAAACCAGCTGATCTCATCTACGTGGGCTTCAATCACCACCTTAAACGGATGTGCCGGATTGACCACTCCAACGGCGGTTCCATACGGATCGGTAAAAATTTCATCCACATTTGGTTTGATATAATCCATCCAGAGCCTTTGGCCGGTATATTCAAATCCAACGGGTGAAGGCATATTGATATAATCGCGGAAAAAGTTTAATGAGGTTTCTGTCAGAATAGATTTTTGCTGTTTAACTGCTGCTTTAGCCATGCTGTTGAAATTATCGGGCAAATTTAGCTAAAAGAAGCAAAGGAGCTGACAGCATCATCAGTCCATCGAGGATGAAATAATATAAATAATCGGAAAAATTATTTTTGGAATAATAGTAAAGCAGGCTCAGGATGCAACCGGGGATCAGCAATGAAATGGTTTCTGCTATATTGAACTGTCCTGCAAATATAACCGTGGTACCGGCATAAGCAACCAATGACCCCCAGAATAATATGTCAACTCCTTTTGCATTTATAAAGGTGATCATGCTCCTGATACCCGCCTTCCTGTCTTCTTCCACATCGCGGTAATCAAATAAGATACAGATGGCATAAATAAAAAAGAAGCGGTTTACAACAAACCATTCCTGCGGAGCAGTAAGTTCCGGTGACTGCATCACCATCGGAAGCAAAGTAGTAACATGGGTCCAGGCAAAAGCAAGGAAAATAGTTTTGGCCAGGGCAACTTTTCTCAGGTAACCGAACAAGGGCAGTTGTATCTTGGGTGCAGAGTACAGAAAAGTTAGGAAAGCGGTAACACCTAACCAGAACCAGTGTTCTATCATCAGCAGGGCAAACAATCCTGAACCCACTAGCCCTGCAATAAATAAAATGAGGTGGAGTGGTTTATTGGAAAGGTTCCATGCGAGTTTTTCCGAAGTATCCCTGACCAGAGGAGGGGTGAGGTACCAATGAAAATTATAACTGCATACCGAGCCGCAGAATACAAAACCAAAAAGATTAAAAGAAATGGGAGTTTCAAACAGGAGGTTTACCTGGTATGCCATCAGTACGGCACAAACAGCTATGAACAAACTACTGAAGACGAAGAAATCAAAAATCTTTTTCAGCACTTAGAGTCTTTTCAGAAGAATTTTATCCGATTCCTGGTATTCACTGCGGTGCCCTGCCTTATCCCTGACAATGATGCCAAGCGCAAACTCGCGGTCCTGATTTTCAAGGTTGGCAAAAATATAACCGTCCCTGAATTCACCATAAGAAAAAACAGCTGAGATCTCTATTACGGTTTTATCGGGAAAAGCAAAACTACTGATGTCGTAACGCAGGGTATCTACGGTAAGCAGGGTAGCTCCGGTAAAGCGTTTTCTTACCAGTAAAACGGAATCCTGGAGGTCGCCTTCCTGGTCTCGTACAACAGCACGGAAGGTAAACAGCTCACCTTTATTCACTTCAGAAGGTGCAAGCGATTTTATTTCAACCTGAGGTTCTGTTTTGAATTTATCTTTGCCACAACTGATGAGGGCTAATGCAATAACACTAAAAACAAGTAATTTTTTCATATATAATTGCTATTCAAATTTACAGTATGCCTGTTAAAATACCTAAATCAAAAGAACTGGAACACAAGGTATTTAACATTCATAACGCAAATGAGCTTTCATCTGTTGCTCTGGAAGTTTACAGGTTCCAGTTTGAACATAACCAATTGTACCGGAACTATTGCCAGGCCATACATAAAACGCCGGATAGCGT
>CBIHLW010000346.1:0-3699 GCA_966210755.1 uncultured bacterium | reverse complement strand
AATCAATATGTCTCAAACAATTTTAGAAAAGCTTCAATTAAAAAACGAAAAGAACATTTTAATTCAGGGCCTGCCTTCTTCAATTGAAAAACAGTTCAGTAAACTTTCCTTCGCCAAAAATCTCACTCCATTATTGCGTTCCAGGAAAATTGAATTTGCCCTGGTATTTGCTGTTAGCGAAAGCCAGCTTAACGCCATCCTGGATGATATCATGCCGGCATTAAAGGAAGAATCTAAACTTTGGGTGGCCTATCCAAAGCTTACTTCTAAGATTACCACTGATTTGAACAGGGAAGGAAGCTGGAGCAAACTGGTAGAAGCGGAATATGAAAGCGCTGAACAGGTTTCGCTTGACCATGTGTGGCATGCCTGCTATTTCAAGAAATCGTGCCTTCTTTCTGAAGTTGAAATAGAAGAAGAGCCTGTTGCAGTTAAAAAGAAATCAAAGCTGGCCAGCGTTTAAAGATCAATAACATATCTCTTATAGTAAAAAGGACTCGCAAGGTCCTTTTTTATTTTCATGTTCTGGCCTGCCATCGCCAAAGTATTTAAAGGACAGCCATTTTCAAATTTGCTTCAATGGCTTCTTCAAATTTTTCGCTGATAATATCTGAGTTGCTTAAAAATTTTGATTTACGCTTATCCTGCACCTGTAATAGAGGTGAAGGTCAAATCTGCTAATGCTGATTTAAAATAAATGGCCCTTACCGGTTATCCATTTTTATTAGAAGCGCCTTTTAAAAAATCATCGATCGATGTCCCGATAACGGCTGAAAGAGGCGTTTCGCTATTCAGGTGGGTATCGATCCACTTGCGCGCCTGGGCTACCTTCTTGATAAAAATTATATTCCCGTTTAAAAGCTGGCATTTATAGATCACCTCCGCCTCCTGGATTATGGTGGTGATGGTGGCAGAGCCAAATAGGCCATAATAAGGATAGTCTATCCGGAATTGATTTCTATTCCTGGTTTCATGAAAGAATAAAATTTCACCCATCTTATAAGCTTTTAGCGGTGGTTGCCCGATTAAACAGGTGAATCCAAAAGGTTAGAAATGCAAAGAGTTTCCGAAGATAGAATGAATAAACAAAAATGTCAAGCCCTCTGCATTAGAATTTGCTAATCAGGCAATAAAAGGATTTTTTTGTTTATTAATTCTCCAGGTTTGACAAATAATAACCTTCTTTATGCAGGACGGTCTTATTTGGAATAGGAGTGAGCAAAGACTCTTTTACAAGCTTTTCTACAAGTCTTAGCTGGTTATCCTGGTCGCCTGACTGGGCGATCAGTTTCCAGCTTTCGATCTTCATTAAGGCTCTTTTACTGGTCTTTATTACATGGCGGTCAAGCCATTCTGACCTTTCAGCAAGGTACAACTGGTGGTTGCGAAAGTAGGCATGCATAGGATTAAGATTTAATTATTGGTAGCTTTTCGTTATCAAATTAAAAAGAAAAATTTGTAAAATCCTAATTCCCGGGATTTTTTCGGTCAGGTTATAAAAAAACACTTAGCCTTCTTTTATATAAAGACGGCTAAGTGTAGGTAAAGTTTGTTTGAATTATGCTAAAACCTCGGCTGAAGCGGTATGATATTCTTCAGTCAGTTTTCTTTGAAGTTCAAAGGACATGGCCTGGTAACTGTCAAAATACATCTTGAACTTTGCCCTTCCCTGGCTGATAGACCTTAAAGAAGAGGAGAAGTCATGCATTTCCGCTAAAGGCACTTTGGCAATGATCTTTTGGAAATGACCTTCCGTATCCATTCCTTCCACAATTCCCCTGCGGCTCTGAAGATCGCCCATAACACTACCGGTGAGATCTTCCGGACAAAGCACTTCCACATGATAGATAGGTTCAAGCACCTGAGGGTCTGCCTGCTGAAATGCCTGTCTGAAAGCCTGCAGCCCGGCAATCTTAAAGGAAATGTCATTTGAATCTACAGGATGCATTTTTCCATCATACACCGAAACCCTTACATCCCTCACATATGATCCGGTAAGTGGTCCTTCATGCATTTTTTCCATTACACCTTTCAGAATGGAAGGAAGGAACCGGGTATCTATAGCACCACCAACAATGCAATTGTAAAAAACAAGCTTTCCACCCCAGTCCAGATTAAAGACCTCACGTCCTCTTACCGTTAATCCCGAAGGTTCAGGCATACCTTCATAAAATGGTTCTATCCTCATAAATACTTCGCCGAACTGCCCTGCGCCACCGGATTGTTTTTTATGGCGGTAACTTGAATCGGCTGCCTTCCGGATCGTTTCCCTGTAAGGGATCCGCGGTCTTACAAATTTTACCGGTACTTTATGCAGGTGCTCAATTTTCCACCTGGCTACAGCCAGGTGCATATCTCCCTGGCTTCTTAAAAGTGTCTGCTTCAACTCCTGCGAAACTTCCACGATCAGCGTTGGGTCTTCTTCGCGAAGCTGGTGCAGCGCCTGTGAGAGCTTTTCTTCTTCGCCTTTGTTTATGGGTTCAATGGCAACGGTCATGTTGTAAGAAGGAAATTCGATCGGTGGCAATTCAATATTTTTTCCTTTTATATGCAGGGTGTTGTTGACATGCGTGTTCTTTAACTTCAGTGTTGCTCCAATATCACCGGCCACCAGTTCACCCACCGGTATCCTTTTATTTCCTTCCAGTAAAAACAACTGGTTGATCTTTTCTATAACACCATTGGATTCATTTACCAGTTCCATTCCTGTTTTGATGGTGCCTGAAAATACTTTGAAAAAAGAAAGATCACCAACATGAGGTTCGGAAATGGTTTTATAAACAAAAATGCAGGCAGGTCCGCCTGCTTCACAAGGGAGATCTTCCCCGGAGGTTGTTTTTTGCGGAGGCATTTCATTGGCACTTGGGCAAACATTATCAATGAATCCCATTAACCTTCCACTACCCATATTCCGTTCTGCAGATAAGCAGAAAAGCGGGAATATGTCATGTTGGATCATAGCTTTTTTCATGCCTTCTTTCAACTCATCTTCATCCAGTTCTCCTTTATCAAAATATTTTTCCATCAGGGCTTCATCATTACTGGCAACCGCTTCAACCAGTTCGCGGTGAAGCATTTCGGCCTTTTCCTTTTCATCATCGGGAATGGACAGTTTTTCCGGTTTACCACCGGTGTCCTTAAACTTATACATCACCATTCTTAATACATCAATGATCTCATGAAAACCTGCACCTTCCTGCCTGGGATACTGCACCACCGTTATCTTGTTTCCAAAATGATCCTTTGCCTGTTGTACGCATTTGTTGAATTCGGCTTTGTCATGATCCAGCTTGTTGATGGCAAAGATCATGGGCGTTCTGAATTTTTCCGTGTATTCCCAGATCACATCAGTACCCACTTCCACACCATTGGCCGCATTGATCAGCATTACTCCGGTATCGGCCACTCTTAAGGAAGAAAGCACTTCACCCGTGAAATCGTCATAGCCTGGTGTATCAAGAATGTTGATCTTATATCCACGCCACTTTGAATGCATTAATTTAGAAAAAATGGAATTGCCCCTTTCATGTTCCAGTTCATGATAATCGCCAATGGTACTGTTTTCGTACACGGCTCCTCTCCGGTTAATGACACCCGATTCAAACAGCATGCATTCCGCTAAGGTTGTTTTGCCGCAGCCGGCATGGCCAAGCAAAACAATATTTTTTACGTGAGAAGTATCAAACTCTGGCATATAGC
>CBIHLW010000345.1:0-3712 GCA_966210755.1 uncultured bacterium | reverse complement strand
AGCAAGGGCTGGTTGAAAAATTAAAACTGAATTCACTTAATTTTTTCGTTTGATTACCCTGGAACAGGAAAATAGTAGTGCTATCCATGATCTCAAGACCGGTTCCATTTGGGTTTTCCCACCGGCCTACAAGTTCTTCGAATGAAATTTGCGCCGTTGATGTTGAATGCAGGGAAGTAAAGAATAGAAGGAAGATTATTATTTTTTTCATAGTCACGATTTTTCTCAGCCTCCGTAGTTTTTTATCATAAGCTATGCCACCCTTTACTTCAGGGCATTATTTTTTAGCTACTCTTTCAAATAGATTTATGAAACGAGATGGAGCTCAAACAAGCTTGTGGCAGTCTGAATTACCGGACTATTCACCAAAGCCCCGGGACATAACCGGACGGAACTTTGATGTTTTGATCGTTGGTGGCGGAGTAACCGGGCTTGCCACGGCGCTTCAATTGCAAAAAGCTGGTAAGCAGTGCCTGGTTGCTGAAGCCTATAATCTGTGTTTTGGTACAACAGGTGGAACCACGGCGCACCTCAATACTTTTTTTGATAATTCCTATCATACTATCGCAAAGGATTTTGGGGAGGATAATGCACATCTGGTTGCCAGAGCCACCAGTCGGTCTCTCGATCTTTACAGGAGCAATATTGAACAATATGCCATAGAATGCGATTATGCACAAAAGGATGGTTTTGTTTATGCCCAGGATGATAAGCAGGCCGGTGAACTAGAGAAGATCTATGAGGATTCAAAAAAAGCAGGCGTTGAAGTAGCTTATACGGATCGCATCCCGGTTCCCATTCCTTTTCAAAAGGCACTGGTGTTTCATGAGCAGGCACAGGTGCATCCTTCAAAATATGTGTATGCACTGGCCGGGGCGTTTGAAGAAGCAGGAGGTGTAATAGCACAGGATTGCAGGGTAAAGAATTTTAAAGGAGATGACCTGTTAGAGATTGAAACATCCAAAGGAACTGTACAGGCTGGATGCCTGATCTGGGCCACGCATATTCCACCCGGGGTTAACCTGCTTCATTTCCGTTGTGCACCTTACCGGAGTTATGCCCTTGCTGTTACATTAATGGATGATGCATACCCCGACGGACTCGCTTACGATATGTATGATCCTTATCATTATTTCCGCACCCAGGAAATTAATGGAAAAAAATACCTGATCGCCGGTGGAGAAGATCACAAAACAGCACATGAAGAAAATACGGATGCATGCTTTACAAAACTTGAGGCCTATGTACGTGAACATTTTGAGGTAGATGCTATTGAGTTCAAATGGTCCTCGCAATTTTTTGAACCTGCTGATGGATTAGCCTATATCGGACACCTTCCTGGGAATCCACCCAACGTTTTAGTAGCCACCGGTTTTGGTGGAAATGGAATGACCTATAGTCATATTGCTGCAATCACGCTATCGGATTTAATTACTAAAGGAGAAAGTGAGTTCGCTAAATTGTTTGATCCTGACAGGTTAAAACCCGTTGCAGGCTTCAGCAATTTTGTAAAGGAAAATGCAGACGTGGTAAAAGAATTTATTGGGAAAACTTTTTTCAGGGACAAGATCAGTGAGCTGGCTGAACTGGCAAACGGTGAAGCCAGGGTAGTAAAATATGAAGGCAAATCAATGGCGTTGTATAAGGATGAAACAGGCCGGTATCATGCGGTGAGTCCTGTTTGTCCGCATGCAAAATGTTCTGTAGCCTGGAATAGCGCGGAAAAAAGCTGGGATTGTCCCTGCCATGGTTCCAGGTTTGCTATTGATGGGGAGGTAATGACCGGACCTGCAAGAGAAGGGTTGGAACTAATAAAGATCATGGACCTCGTAGAGAAAAAAGATTAAGTTCTTAAAATAAAAAAGCTCCCATTATGGAGCTTTTTTATTTTCTTGAGATCTGACTATTGTTTGATGATCTTGATTGTTTCAGAAGTATTTTCTTCATCACGATAACGCAAATAATAAGAACCGGGTTTCAGCATGGAAAGGTCAAGCGTGGTTTGCTGTGTGCCTTCACTGGCTGTATAGGACCGAATCATTCTTCCATCAGGACCATGTAAAAGAAGGCTGCCCGTATTATTACCTGCAGGATGCTGCACCGTGATCTCGTTTTGTGCTGGTGATGGGAAGGCTTTCATTACAATTGATGTGCCGCCTGCGTTGTAACGCACAACTGTACTGTATGTATACTTCCCGTCGTGGTCAATACTTTTGATTCTGTAATAAGCAGCAGGTAAGCCATATTCGGTAAAGCTGTAAACTTCCTTTCCCCCTGCTTCCACTTCACCAGCTTTAGTAAAGCTTTTTCCATCTTTGCTTTTTTCAACTTCGTAAAGCGACACATTTATTTCATCACCCACCTTCCAGGTTATATTGATGGCATTGCCCTGTTTGAAAACATCAACGGTCCTGAAGTTTACAGGCAGGACCCTGGATTCTTCCTTTGTGTTCATCAGCATCCATTCCCAAACTGATCTATTGGTTGCGGGATCTTTCCAACTGATGTTGTAATAGGTATTCCAGCAGCAATGACCACCTGAATATATATTCAGTTTACTGGAACCGGGGTAGGCCATGTTGCATTGAGATGAATAAGTAGTGGCATTTACAGTATAGTTTCCATCGGTATTGCCTGAAAAAAACCAGGTTTCAATTTTATTCTGTTCAATCAGTACAGGATCATAGTCTGAAACATTTGCAGGACTCATTGGAACGGCTGCAGCAACAAGACGGCTTACATTATCATCGTTGGAGGCAGCCCTGAAACTTTGTTGTCCACCGGCGCTCATACCAGTAACATACACCCTGTTGGTATCAATCCTGTAGTTGGCTGTCATCCATTTTACCTGGTAGGGCAGCCAGGCAGGATCCGGGCTCCATGACCAGTGTTGAACAGATAATACAATAAAAGAATATTTTTTTCCATCAACAGGGTTGGTGATATTATCGGGGCGCATGCCGGCCGCAATCAGTTTGGGAATGCCATTTGTAAGCAGTTTATTGGGGTCGGTACCTGCTTCGCCTAAACCATGGTAAAAGATCACCAGCGGATAATTTTTAGTTCCTGTAGTATAATCTTCAGGCAGGTATAACCATCCTTTAACCTTGGCGCTTGACCAGGTATTGTAAGGAACGGTAACAAGTTGTTGCGGGCCCTGGGCCTTCGTGAAATATGCAAATAGCAGAAAGCTAAACAGCAGTAGGGTGTTTTTCATAGGTTATGGTTGGATTAAAAAAAGTGTTTGGTTAGCCAGCAAATAAATGCTTCAACTAATGTATGGTGTTGTACATGGTTTTTATAACAATTCGAAATTTTTCAGGAAAGAAAAAGTAGTAATGATAATTTTAAGTAGGTAGATGTACTTAGGAAAGGCTGAAAAAAGTTTCGGTTATTACCAGGGTATAAGAATTAGAAGTTAATTATAGAGGTTCCTCAGTCGATAAAGATTTCTAACTTTCCAATTAAACGCTCAGCTTTCGCAGCTTTAACCAGCAATTCTTTGGGGATATTCAATAAATCAATTGGTGGAAACTTATTGGGAATAAAACAATCATAACCAAGTTGATGTTTTACGGTTTGACCTATCATAAATTCAGGTTATCCCAGTTGGCGCAAATTGCGGTTTGGTACCTGTTGTGAATTACGAAGCTAACTAAAGTGAGAAAAATTGCATCAGAACAGCATATTTCATAATTAAACATGAGGAGGT
>CBIHLW010000344.1:0-3714 GCA_966210755.1 uncultured bacterium | reverse complement strand
TGACAATTAAGGTGTTCGCTTTTTTGATAACCATGAACCAGCAGCATCATATCAGCAATAAGATACTTGATTTATTCCCCGACATTAAATATCCGTTAGAATTTAGTTCTGTAAGCGGCGGATCTGTTAATGAATCCTTCAGTATCCGTTATGGCAGCAGACAGCTGTTCTGTAAAACGAATTCTGCTACAAAATTTCCCCATTTATTGGAAACTGAAAAGAAAGGCCTTGAACTCATTGCAAAACAAAAGATCATTGCAACGCCAGAAGTAATGGCCTGCTTTGAAAGGGAAGGCCACCAATATCTTTTACTGGAATGGGTATCAGCCGGAAAACCTTCAAAGGAATTCTGGCATTCATTCGGGGAACAGCTTGCTGCTTTACACCAGGTGAAAAACATTCATTTCGGACTTGATCATGAAAATTATATGGGTTGTGTTACCCAGGTCAATTCCAAATCCGTAAACTGGATTGATTTTTTCCGGGAGCAAAGGCTGGAACCGCTGGTTAGGCTATGCTCCTCAAATGGGCTGATCTCTGCAGATCAAATAAAATTGTTTGAAAGCCTGTATAACCGTTTACCAGACCTGTTTAATGAGGATGAACCACCGAGCCTTGTTCATGGAGATCTATGGAGTGGAAATTTTATTTGCAACCAGGAGGGTCAACCGGTTTTGATCGATCCGGCTGTTTATTTTGGCCACAGGTCTGTTGATCTGGCTATGACAACACTGTTCGGGGGATTTAATCCCCCATTTTACGAAGCCTATCATTATCACTATCCATTTCCTGATAATTATAAAATGCAATGGCCGGTATGTAATCTCTATCCATTGCTCATTCATGTATTTTTATTTGGAAGGGCTTACCTTTCACAGGTAGATGACATATTAAAACGATTCCGTTAGATTTAAACATCATATTCAACCCACACTTAATTTTGCCCGATGTTATCGGTAACCATTCTTGGAAATAATTCTGCAGTGCCTGCGTTCAACCGGCACCCAACCAGCCAGGTGGTTTCGCATGATGGAAATAATTTCCTTGTTGATTGTGGTGAAGGCACCCAGATCCAGATGATCAAATACAAGATCCGTCGTGGAAAGATCTCACATATATTCATTTCACACCTCCATGGCGACCATTATTTCGGACTTGTAGGACTTCTCAACACCTTCGGATTATTGAACCATATACAAGAATTGCATGTTTATGGTCCTGCTCCATTACAGCAGATCATTGAAATGCAAATGAAGGTGGCGGAAACTATTTTACCTTATCCATTATTTTTCCATATTCTAAGCAGGCATGAAGTGCTGGTTGACAATAACAGGATACGGATCACTGCTTTCCCTACCACTCACCGCATAGAATGTTATGGATTTTTATTTGAAGAAAAAGAAGGCAAAAGAAAATTATTGATCGATAAGGTCCGGAAGCTGGATATTCCGCTTTCCTTTTATTCCAGCCTGCAGGAAGGGCTGGATTATATTACGCCGAGAGGGCAGGTCATTAAAAACGACCTGGTTACCACAGCTTCAGAAAGAGGAAAGAAATATGCTTTTTGCGCCGATACCAGGTATGACGAAGGAATGATCAAATATATCTATGGTGCTGACATGATCTACCATGAAGCCACTTACCTGGACAATATGAAAGAAAAAGCCACTGAACGTTTTCATTGTACAACCAAACAGGCAGCAGAGATCGCAAGAAAGGCAATGGTCAAAAAATTACTGATCGGACATTTCAGTTCCAAGTATAACACACTTGAACAATTCGAAATGGAATCAAAAGAGGTGTTCCCTAATACAGAACTGGCGATAGAAGGTGTTACGTATGAGGTGAATTAGGCTGGCGTGGGGTTTGGTGTTATACTTCCTCTGTTCCTTTTTCCTCTGTTTCCTGCCCTGATTAATCTGCTATTAACCATTCATAGAATTTGACAAACTCCTCCCTCCATGAATTTTCATCGTGTTTGCCTTCGGCCCGGATAACGGTTTCCATTTTTGCTTTAGAATGCATTTGCATTTGCCGGAACACATTCAACATATCCGGCACCATGGTATCACTTTCCTGGTTCCCGGCATAGAAATAGATCCTGCCCCTTACTTTCTTTGCTCTTTTGGGATCAATATTCTTAAGCTGGGGTGTGATCCAGAAAGCGGGGGAAAATACACCTGCTGCACCAAATACCCTTGGATATTTTAACATGGCATAAAAAGATATCAGCCCTCCCATTGAACTACCTGCAATAAATGTATGGTCATCACATTTTTTTGTACGGTAATTCTTATCAACAAACGGCTTTAATGTTTTAACCAGAAATTCTACATATTTATCACCTTCACCCTTACCGTATTTTTCCATATCGTAAGGAGAATATTCATTCAGCCTTTTTTCCCCTCCATTGTCAATGCCAACAACGATCATTTGTTTATGATGGGGACCAAGGGTATCCAATGCTTCATCAACGCCCCATTCACCAAAAGCTGAAGTTGCTGCATCAAAAATATTTTGCCCGTCGTGCATGTAAAGCACAGGATATTTTTTACGTGAACCCGTATAATCTGATGGAAGGTAGATCCAGATTCTCCTATGCCTGTTTAATTGAGGTATAAAAAAAGTTGAATCAATTATGTGAACATTTTTGCTTGCGGTACTTGAGGTAGGCTTTTTAGGAAAATGGTCAGCCCAGTTTTGTATCGTGACATGTATGGTATCATCTGCTTCCACCTGGATCGTCCTGTTGGCGGTTGAGATTCCGCCATCAAGCGATTCAACCTTATCCCATCCACCTTTTGTAAATTTATATTCGAACATACCACGAGGTAATTCAATTGTGATGCCGTAATGATTACCCAATGTTCCAAGCACCAGTTTTTTATCCATCGGATCCCAGTTATTAAAACTTCCAACCAGATAAACCTTTTGATCTGGCTGGTGGTAAACCGGAAGGCTGTCAATTAGAAAAGTGATCCTGTATTGGGCAAAAGAAAAAAGCTGAACAAACAAAAACCCGGAAACTGAAAGAATTCTTTTCATGTGCTTATTTCAATGACGACAGGTATTCTTTTAGCTGCTTCACCAGGCCTTCACTGAGTGGCACCAGAGGTAAACGCAAATGATTCTGAATAATATCCATTTCAGCCAGTGCAGCCTTTACCCCAGCCGGATTGTTCTCAGCGAATAATAATTCGTATCCCTGGAGCAGAGCATTATTCAATAATCTGGCTGTATGAAAATCATCTTCCAAAGCTGCTGTTACCATATTGGAAAAATCTTTCGGGAAACAATTTGCAGCCACACTGATCACCCCCCGCATGCCACAGGCTATTTGTGCCAGTGCAAGGTTATCATCTCCACTCACTACTAAAAAATCCTGCGGTTTATCACGGAGAATTTGCAGGCATTGATTCATATTTCCACTGGCTTCTTTTATTCCGCTGATATTATCGAATTCGTGTGCCAGCCGTATAGTAGTTTCGGCAGAAATATTACTCCCTGTTCTTCCATGCACATTATAAAGGATCAGGGGTTTAGCAGTGGCGCCTGCCAGGGCTTTATAATGCTGATAAATTCCCTCCTGTGATGGTTTGTTATAATAAGGACTTGCAGATAAAACAGCAACCGCATTTTCGATAGGAAAAGTTTCAATATCCTTAATTACAGAAGCCGTATTATTTCCACCTATTCCCACTACTACGGGAACTC
>CBIHLW010000343.1:0-3743 GCA_966210755.1 uncultured bacterium | reverse complement strand
ATCAGGCTGTTGGTTGCGCAATAGAAAATCAATTCCTTTTTCAAAAGCTTCATCTTCCGGTTTAAGCTGGCCTGATTCAAACAATGCGTATAAATTTTGTCCGGTAGCATAGGCATCAGATTCTAATGTGGCAAGCTGTGACCATCCTCCATCAGGCTTTTGATCATTTAGTAATTTACCTGCCTGTTGCCTGATGAAATTTTCGTCGGCTCCTGCCCATGTAAGACCTAATAGTTGAAAAGCTTTCTCTTCATTGGTTTCAGGTATTTCTTTCATCAGCCATTCTTTGGCTTTTGCGGTCCTGGAAAGTACACTGTTTTGAAGTGCAGGGGTAGCATAATCATTCATAGCTTTGATAACTAATGCGGTTGCTGTGAATGCATAATATTCAAGTGGTGGTCTTGGATTGGGACTGACCCAGCTGCCATTGGCTGTTTGTCTTTGCATGAGATTTTTCACCAGTAATTGCATATCCTTGTTGGCCGGGTAATTATTTTCTGATAGTGCCCAAAGCGAATAGGTGCCCGACATCACTATGGCTACAGGATCATTGTTCTGGGCACTGGTTGATTTGCGGCTTTTCAGTGTGGCCAGAATAGACTCAAGGTTTTCATTATAAATGGTATCGTTAATGGCATAACCTTTTTTCCTGGCCCTGTAGGTGCTGATGGCCGTCATGTCCTGGTGGTGACAGGAATGACAGGTGCCTGCATTTTCAAGAAAAAGCCGGTCACTGGGTTGTAGCAGGGAGATGCCTTTGTTAATGGCATTACTGATCTTTTGGGGATCGTTTCCGAACCGGTTTGAAAGCGTAGTAAATGAAAATATCATTACTGCCAGTGATAAGAGGAGAAATAGTTTTTTCATGTTGCCATTTATATTTATCTGGCGCCTGCCTTTTTCAACAGGTCAACCGTTTTAGTATTTCCTTTTTTCATTGCCCACATTAAGGCAGTGGAGCCATCTTTAGCTTTATGATGTACATCCGCGCCTTTATCCAATAACAGTGAAATGATTTCCGGATTGTCATGTTCATTGTATACAGCCCACATTAAAGCACTTACACCACCATCATCTATGGCGTTGACATTGTTGGTTTTTTGAAGCACCGCTTTTATTGAAGGCAGATCATTGTACGTAACCACCCCGCTTACTGCAGTAAGTCCGAATACTGATCTTAAATCCGGGTCTGCTCCATTATTGAGCAGCCATAGTGTTACCGGCCGGTTTACATTGAAGATGGCATTTATCAAAGCTGTACCTCCAATAGTATCTTTTGCATTGATCTCAATTCCTGATCTTACAAGGTAAGATGCAGTGGTAGTATCGCCGAATAAGGCCGCCCGCATTAAGCAGGTTTCCTGTTTTTTATTTTTAGCCAGGGGATCGGCACCATGGTCAACTAAATATTTGATGGTACTGAACTGGTTATTGCCAACGCTTGCTATCAGCAAGGCCGTATTTCCTGAATGGGCAACCAGATTCACATCAGCATCATAACTGATCAGCAGTTTTATTTTTTCAGGATCCTGTACAGACCACATCAGGGCGGTTTCTCCATCTTTATTTTTTGCATTCGGATCAGCACCTTTTTCCAGAAGCACTTTCATAATATCTATGGAACTATATAAAGCAGCATTCATTATTGGATAATCACCATATTCATCCGGCTGGTTTATATTTTTCTTAGTCGCAAGTTTCTGTACTAAGGCCAGGTTGTTTTGTTGAATGGCTTTATAAAGCTCCCGGGTTTTTTGTTGTGCGTTTGTTTCTAATGCCTGGAACTGGCAAATCAAAAAGGCAACAATGAAAAAGGATTTGGTTAACCTGGTTGCTGGCGCGAATGGGAACATATTTTTTAAATCATTATTAAGTTAAGCATTATAAATTACATGCAGGTATATTCCATCAGGATGTTATGGTATTCAGTTCAACAGCCTGTTTTTTCATTGAGAAGGAGTTTCCATAAACCAGTTTTCTCCATAGCCATTCAGCTGGCCCATAATTAAAATGGATTAGCCATAACCTGCTATACCCTACCTGGAGCATGAAGATCAGGATGGCAAAGGGGAAGAATATTGCAGGTCCAAATTGAATTCCCAATCCAAATCCAATGTTATAGTAAAGGATGATACCCAAAACAGATTGCATCAGGTAATTGGTCAGGGCCATTCTTCCTGCAGGAGCAAATAATTTTAATTTTTTATTCCAGGAATCTTTTAGCCATAAGAGGCAAAACGCCGATGCATAGGCAAGGCTAAGTGGAACTACACTCAATGCATAAAAAATAGTATCGGCCAATCCCATTGGATCTGAATAGTAAAACCTGCCATCATTTTCAAAATAAGCCATAGCAATGCTGCACGGTAAGCCAATGATGAATCCCCATTTACAAAGTTTTTGAAATAAAATTTTGTTTTCCGCAAGCTTTGTATAAATGAGTTTGCGTCCAACATAAAGTCCCAGCAGGAACATGCCTAATACTTTAGGTAAACGGTTCGATGATAAAAGATAACTCCATCTAAAATAGATACCACTAAAGTTCCATTTTAAAATTTCGTCATATCCGGCATTGTGATTATAGAGGTAACCACGATCGGCTATGATACCGAATTTTTTATCTGATTCAGTTCCCAGCTTATTAAAATATGCTCCAGGGTCCCAGCCCGTAAACATTTTAAATACATCAATAGCAATGGGAGATAAGATCAGAAAGATCCAGATCAGGATCAAAGACCGGTTGGGTAATTTATTGAATAAAGGCAATAAGCATCCCAACAGGGCATACAGCATTAAGATGTCGCCATCCCATAAAAAAAATGCATGAAAACAGCCAAATAAAAATAAAATGAAAAGTCTCCGGTAGAAGATCTTAATACCATTAGTTTTTTTGTGCTGGTTGCGCAACAGAATTATGGAGAAACCAATTCCAAACAATAAGGAGAAAAGCGAATAGAATTTACCTGATACCAATACCTGCCCAGTAAAGAATAACCATTGATCCATTTCATATGTAAATAATCCCGCTTTCAATTCAGGATTTAAAAATGTATAACCACAGAAGGCCGCACTATTGGCCAGGAAAATACCAAGCAGCGCAAAACCCCTGAGTGCATCCAGAACCGGTGCTCTTTCCAATGGTTGAACGGGAGATGGAAGTTTCATTATTTTTTAATGGATGTTTATTGAGACCAATTCAAGCTTCAGGCATCATTTTCAGGGCATGAACCACCACTTTTGTTGAGTGGTTTTAAAACGGATGGACCGGTGTGATGGGTCAGGCGGTTGAACATCACTTGCCAGGGTATTAAGGTATACAGATTGATCAGCCGCAGGTTGAATATAAAACTTGTTTCCCGTAGAATTCATAATAAAAATATTATTGGGACCGGGCGTTTCATCCAGTGATATGAATCCGGTGGTTTGATAACCCATGTACCGGCCGGCGCTGTTTCTAAAATGCCATTGATTTGTTCCTGTATTGATTATTTCCCACACATCCCGTGGCCGCCTGATGAAAGACCCTGCCTCTGCCGTCCAGGAATAATCAGTTAAAGTATAAGAAGTGCCACTAGTGCTGTTGCGGATACAAAGAGTATCCTGCACATCTATACTATTAATGCCCATGGTTGATAAAAATCCCTTTTTGATTTCAATATTCTGTGTAGGATTGGTATTGCCGGGCGTTGCGTCATCTTTTGAACACATTCCATAAACACATGAAAAGGTGATCAGTGCAAGGG
>CBIHLW010000342.1:0-3743 GCA_966210755.1 uncultured bacterium | reverse complement strand
CTGCCAGATTAGCAGGTAACTCTTCGGTTTCTACCCGGATGACATGAAATCTTTCTTTGGTATCAGTTTTGACTTCCATATGGACTAAAGTAAGGCTAAACCTTAAGGTCCTTACAATCGCTCAAAAATATTTTATATTATTGTATAAAGCATACCGAATCAAATGGATATTAATTTTTCATAACATGTAAAAGAGATCATTTCCTTCAGCAGGGAAGAAGCACTGAGGCTGGGTAATGATTTTATCGGGACGGAACATTTATTGCTGGGACTGATTCGTGAGGGTGATAATACAGCTATTCGAATTTTGAAAAGCTTTAATGTTGATCTTTACGAGTTAAGAAAAGAAATAGAACTGGCAGTGAAAGACAAGACTGGTAAGAATATTGCAAACATCAATAGCCTGCCATTAACGAAACAGGCAGAGAAAGTAATAAGGGTAACGGTTTTAGAAGCAAAGGCTTTAAAAAGTCCTACTGTTGAAACTGAACACCTCATGCTTTCCATATTGAAGAACAAAGAAAATATAGCAACTCAAATCTTAAATCAATTTGACGTGGACTACGACCTTTTCAGACAGGAATTAGGGGTTATGAAATCAAATGACCCCCGTGCTGAATACCAGGAAGAGAATGATGATGACTTTGATGAAGAAAAAAAGTATTCGCAAAACAAACCCCGGCAGGGCGGCACCGCAAAAAGCAAAACTCCCGTGCTTGATAATTTCGGCAGGGATATTACCAAACTCGCAGAAACAGGAACACTTGACCCCATCGTGGGAAGAGAAAAGGAGATCGAAAGAGTATCCCAGATCCTTTCCAGGCGTAAGAAGAATAATCCAATTCTCATTGGGGAACCGGGCGTGGGTAAAACGGCCATCGTTGAAGGTCTTGCCTTAAGGATTGTACAGCGAAAGGTTTCCAGGGTGCTTTTTGATAAAAGGGTGATATCTCTTGATCTTGCTGCACTGGTGGCGGGAACCAAGTATCGTGGACAGTTTGAAGAAAGGATGAAGGCCATCATGAATGAACTGGAAAAGAACCGTGATGTGATCCTGTTTATCGATGAAATACATACCATAGTAGGGGCGGGAGGTGCCTCCGGTTCACTGGATGCTTCCAATATTTTCAAGCCTGCGCTTGCGCGGGGCGAACTGCAATGCATTGGTGCCTCTACACTTGATGAATACAGAATGTATATAGAGAAAGACGGTGCCCTTGACCGCAGGTTTCAGAAAGTGATGGTTGAGCCACCGAGTGTTGAAGACACTATTCAGATACTGGAAAATATTAAGACCAAATACGAGGAATATCACAATGTTAATTACGATCAGGAAGCCATTGATGCATGTGTGAAACTCAGCGACCGTTACATTACAGATCGTTTGCTGCCGGACAAGGCTATAGATGTGATGGATGAAGTAGGTGCCCGTGTTCATCTTAAAAACATCAATGTGCCGCAGAATATACTGGATCTTGAAAAAAAGATCGAGGATATAAAAGTGGAGAAGAACAGGGTGGTGAAAAGTCAGAAGTTTGAAGAAGCTGCAGCGCTTCGGGATAATGAAAAAAGACTGGCTGAAGATCTGGAAAAAGCAAAATTGCAATGGGAAGAGGAAAGTAAACATAAACGCTTCCCCATAGGCGAAGAAGAGATAGCTGAAGTGATCAGCATGATGACAGGCATACCTGTGAAAAGAATGGTGGAAGCAGAAACGCAAAAGCTGCGTAAGATGGCGGAAGAAATGAAAGCCATGGTGGTTGGGCAGGATGAGGCCATTATAAAAGTAGTTAAGGCCATCCAGCGTAACCGTGTTGGATTGAAAGATCCGAAAAAACCAATCGGTACATTTATTTTCCTCGGACCTACAGGTGTTGGTAAAACAGAACTGGCAAGGGCCCTGGCCCGTCATATGTTTGATAGTGAGGATGCCCTGATACGAATTGATATGAGTGAATACATGGAAAAATTCACCGTATCAAGATTGATTGGTGCTCCTCCGGGATATGTAGGATATGAGGAAGGCGGACAACTTACTGAACGCGTACGCCGTAAACCTTATAGTGTGATCCTGCTTGATGAGATTGAAAAAGCACATCCGGATATTTATAATATTCTGTTACAGGTACTGGATGATGGCCAGTTAACAGACGGACTTGGAAGAAAAGTTGATTTTAAGAATACCACCATCATTATGACCTCCAACATCGGTGTACGCCAGTTAAAGGATTTTGGAGACGGTGTGGGCTTTGCAACTGCTGCACGTAACCAGTCATCGGATGAAAACAATAAAGCGGTAATTGAAAAAGCTTTGAAGCGGACTTTCTCTCCTGAGTTTTTAAACCGTATTGATGATGTGATCATATTTAATACACTTTCCAAGGAGAATATCTTTGAGATCATTGATATCCTGATGAAGGGTGTAATGAAACGTCTTACCAATCTTGGTTTTAGTCTTGAACTTACCGAAGAAGCCAAAGGCTTCATTGCTGAAAAAGGTTATGACCAGCAGTTTGGTGCAAGACCATTGCACAGGGCCATTCAGAAATATCTTGAAGATCCGCTTGCAGAAGAGATACTGAATATGAATATCAAAGCAGGCGATGTGCTGGAAGCCGGATTGGACAAGGAAAATGGTAAACTGGTTTTTATACTGAAAGAAGAAGCAAAACAGCAGTCAAAGGCAAATTAATCAGATAGGTAATCGAGTTACGCCCACCAGCCTTGCTGGTGGGTTTTTTTATTGACTAAGGCAGTTGTACTGCGCCTTGGGCTGTTAAAAGAATGCACATGCATGATGATTAAACCTGACCCATATGTTGGTATTCTGACATGGCACTTACCTGTGGTGAATTTGAAGTCTTCAGGTAAAAAAACAAGAAGGCTTTTTTGTTGTATGACGTATAGTTGGCATTTTTGCAGGATAGGAATGAAGAAGATCATAATCACCATAGACGGATGGTCATCCTGCGGGAAAAGTACACTGGCAAAGCAAATGGCTAAAGCACTTGGATATATATACGTGGATAGTGGTGCTATGTACAGGGCCATTACCTTATATTTTCTCAGGAATCATGTGGATTGGACAGACACCGACCAGGTAAAAAAAGCTTTGAAAGATATCTCGCTGGATTTTGAATACAATCCTAAAAGTGAACAGTCCGAGATCTACCTGAATGGTGAAAATGTTGAATATGTGATCAGGGATCTTGTTATTGCTGAAAAGGTAAGCGAAGTAGCGGCTATTAAAGAAGTACGGAAGTATGCTGTATCCCAGCAACAGAAAATGGGAAAGAACAGGGGAATTGTTATGGATGGAAGAGATATTGGCACCGTTGTGTTTCCCGATGCGGAATTAAAGATTTTTATGACAGCCGATAATGCAGTAAGAGTGGAAAGAAGATTCCAGGAAATGTTCGTAAAAAATCCAAACATTACCATTGATGAAGTAAAGGCGAATCTTGAGATGCGCGACTATATTGATTCTAACAGGGAAGTAAGCCCTTTAAAAAAAGCTGATGATGCACTACTCCTTGATAACACCAGGATCACTGAAAAAGAACAATTTCAAAAAGCAATGAAATGGGTGAAGGAAATGACCAGTGATCAATAGCAAATAAAACATTTTTGCTTCTTTGTGTATTCTTTGTAAATAATCAATAGATTTGCACCCGTTATCCGGAACTTTTCCAAAACTCCTCTCCCGAAAAGCTAATTACTCCATTTCCATTTTGATCAACAAG
>CBIHLW010000341.1:0-3744 GCA_966210755.1 uncultured bacterium | reverse complement strand
AATGGTGTAAAATCCACAGCCCTTGTAGTTGTATTTGAATAATGGGAACGCTTTTCATTACCGAGCCGGCCTGAATAAAATGTGTCACGGAGATTTGTAGAGGTGATATAAAAATGACCGGGGCCAATGGCCCCTGTTATTATAGCAATTTTTGGCCCATGCGTATAGAATCCCAGTTGATTCAGCTTTATTGGTCTTTCCATCTGGGCTATGGCATCACCATAAAAAAAATTAGTCGTCATCAAACAAACAGCCAACCCGAAGAAGAAGACTTTATTATGTTTTCCTTTGATCATTTCTTTAATTCAATTTAGATATCAGTATCTGCCCTTCCTTACCCTGTTCCCTGTTCGATATTCTTTCGTCTGTTCTACCGGACATGCCGGCGAATGGCTACATCGAGAACTTTGATATAACATGCATAAGGCCATTCTATGGCATGTCCCTACTTCTTCCTTACTCTGTTCCCTGTTCCCCCAGGCCATGCTCCCGTTCAATCCATCACCATGTATACAACCGACCGGGCCGGCAATGACACCCTTATTCCATTCTGTGTTGTTGAGGATCGCGGTTTCAAGGTTGCATATTCATTTGCGGGTCCTCCGGATGGTTCAGCCGGGCCTCTGCCATTTACATAAACCTTCCCTGAGAATTCACCATTATCTGTTCCCCCTGTTAGTGTATAAAAGTAAAACCGGTTACCTGCAGTGGCATTCTGTAAAATAATTGAAGCCACCTTTGAACTGGTTGACTTGTTCACCAGAATCACGCCCTTATGTCCTGATGAAAAAGAAGAAGCATAGGCCATTATATCCGCACCAATCACTGATGTGCTTAATAACCTGTCGCCAATCATTTTCCTGAAATAATACATGTAATAAAAAGCTGGTCTTGGATTCCATTTACTCACGCCTCCGGGTTCATCTCCAATATTGAATAATCCATGGTCGTTTCCATTTTCCCATGCGTTTGCGAGGTCCCAGCGGCTGGTTTCTCCATATTTATTCTTCAGGCTTTCACCTAATAAAATAGCAGCATGCATACCATTGATAAAAGACACCTGCTGCCTTGAACCCATGGAAGTAATATTCCATTCTGTTAATGCTATGGGTTTCATTGCTGCTCCTGCATTTGTAATGGCCGTTTTTACAAAACCCATCATTGCGGTTGTATTTTCAGAGCCTGTATTTAAAATAACAGATGCTGTTGAATTCTGCTGGTAAGGTGTGTAATAACTATGAATGATATAAAAATCCGCCTTGTTATTGCTTTCTCCCAACACACCTGCATTCCAGGTATGGTCGGTTTGCGTTTGCCATCCTTCCGGCTGTTTTTCCAGGAGGTAAGCACCTATATAAATCTGCCTGTTGATCTCCTGCGCGGCTTTCTTCATTGAATCGGAAAAGACCCTGAAGTGTTTTCCATACAAGGCACCGGTAATGAATTCGGGTTGAAAATCTTTATTATTATTCTTATCGATCCTGTACCCGGCTTCCCATGTTCCATTGCTTTCATTTCCGATCTCCCAGTATTTTGTCCTTCCATTATCAAACCGCACCCAGTTTGCCGCCATGTGTGCTGCCTGCGCCACAGGATCAGCGCCTGTTCCATACCGCGCATAACCATAATTGATAGTGATCATACCCGTGTTTCCTGTTTGTTGCAGCATGTTGTAATAATTATTGACGGAGAGGGTCCATGACGCATTGTTTTTCCCATACCAATACCCAGCGGGTTCTTCCTGTCCGTTTGCATTTAACAATACAGCCGGCGCATCGGCAGGCGGCTGGTCAGGATCTGCATTCCAAAAATATTTATCACTCAGACTTCCACCGGGGAAGCGGATAATATGTGGCTGGAGTTTGGTAAGGTGATTCATCAATGATCCTTCCGTTACCATTTGTGTCATCCAGATATTTGCATTTTGTCCGAAGATGGATAAGGGAACCTTAGTGATGATACTGGCTGCATCTATCGTGATAAATGCACCTGGTTCTCCCACTGGAGCAGGCACTTCTTCATATGATGGTGTTACAAAACTCCGGGGCTCCCAGTTATCAAGAAAAAAACCAATGGTGCCGGCCACTGCAGGATCAACAGGTGTTGGTATGGGTGTTGGTGGATTTGGTGCTGGACCGGGATCGCCTCCGCTGTTTTTTTTACAGGCAGAAATAACCGTAGCAATAAAGATCAGACAGACCCATACATTTTTCATATCAACTCTTTTTTACTGTTATGGCCTTACCCGTATAGTTGATGGTTGCATCAACGTTTGTTTTGCTGTCCATACCATATGGTTTATTTTTTCCGATCCATACGATATGAAATTTTCTTTTCTTCAGCATCCCTTTAAATGATCCCTGCCTGTTGCCAATGGTAAGCGTGGATGTTGACTCATGATATTGAACCGGTATAATTGAAAATGCACCTTTTTCGTAATTATAATTTGTTCCTTCATCTTCATACAATGAAAACGAACCATCTGCTCCTGTGTAAACATGGAGTGTAATTTCATCCGCAGGTTTCTCATCCGTGTATTGCAATTCAGGACCGGTAGGGAGAATGGATCCCGCCTTTACAAATACCGGCATTCTTTCATACTCAGCCTGTGCAATAATGGTGTCTCCTCCTTCAACATATTTTCCCGTATAAAGGTTATACCAGCCCGTACCATACGGCAGGTAAACCGTTCTTGACCGCTGCCTGTATTCAAAAACCGGATTTACCAGCAAAGAAGGACCAAACATATATGCATCATTAATACCGGTTACATTTTTATCATTTGGAAAATCCATTACCAGGCCTCTCATTAAAGTACCATCCTGATGAAAGGCATGACCTGCCAGTGAATATATATAAGGTAAAAATCTATACCGCAGCCTGTTGTAATACAACATGCTTTTATATGCTTCATGATCTGCTGGTGCAATGTTATAGATCTCGCGAAATGGAAATTGTCCATGTACACGGAACAGCGGCACGAATGCGCCAAACTGGTACCACCTGGTTTGTAATTCCCTCCATTCTTCCAAGGCTTCAGCATCAGGTTTTTCAAATCTGGATTCAACGGCAAAGCCACCAATATCCATGGTCCAGTAAGGAAGGCCTGACATGGAAAAATTTACACCCGCGGACAATTGCGCTTTCATATCATGCCACCGTGAAGCAATATCCCCGCTCCATGTTACCGAAGCATACCGTTGAAGACCTCCATAAGCGGAGCGTGTCAGAATAAAAACGCGTTCATCCGGATTGGTTTGTCTTTGTCCTTCATAAATTCCTTTTGCATTTTGTAAAGGATAAGCATTTAAAAATTGCGCAGCCGGGCCTAATGCGGTGGGCGACATTTGTTCCTTCCATTTTTGGGGAGATACATTGGATAGAATATCCGGCTCACTGGCATCCATCCACCAGGCATCAACACCCTTCGAGTATAAATTTTTACGGAGAAGATCCCAGAATCCTTTTTGAGCATCTTCATTGAAAGCATCATAAAATGTTGAAACGTATCCCTGCGCTATCCAGTCCTTTTGCCTGTCTGCTATATTGCGCATGTATAACCATCCTTTGTTTTTGAATTCATTATAAGCCGGTATGGCCTCGTAAAATTTTGGCCATACAGAGATCATGAAATGCATCTTATGTTTATCATGAATAACACCGATCATACTGTCCGGACCGGGAAATCTTGTTTCATCAAATTCCTGGCTTCCCCACGCTGCCTCTTTCCAATAACTCCAGTCC
>CBIHLW010000340.1:0-3746 GCA_966210755.1 uncultured bacterium | reverse complement strand
TGACTCAACCCTTTAAAGGTTAACAGTTTGCAAAGTTTTGGAAAAAAAAATTTACTGTCCTGATAACGGCCTCAAACCATCCGGGCAATACTTTTGGCAGCAAGGAATCCGCTGGTCCAGGCATGCTGAAAATTGAATCCACCTGTAATTCCATCCACATCCAGAATCTCACCTGCAAAAAACAGGTTTTCAATTTTTTTACTCATCATGGTACTGGCATCCACTTCAGATAAACTGATCCCTCCAGCTGTTACAAATTCATCTTTAAATGTAGTTTTCCCATTCACCTCAACTACAAAATCAACCAGATTCCTGATCAAAAGATTTTCTGCCTTTGAGGAAAGGTCGGAAAATTTCATGTCTTCTTTAATATTTGAAAGATCAAGTAAAAACTGCCACAGCCGGTTTGGCAATCCGGTTATATTATGATTGGAGATCTTTTTTGAAATATGTCCTGATCTTAAATTCCTTATTTCATCTTTCAGGCGTTGTTCGTTATATAATATAACCCAGTTGATATGAACTTTGAATTGATAATCAATAGCTGCCAGTTGTCTGGCACCCCATGCACTGGTCCTTAATACTGCAGGCCCGCTCAGACCCCAGTGGGTTATGAGAACAGGACCTTCCTGTGAAAGTTTGGTTCCTTCAACCTTTATCCTGGCGTGTTCAACACTTACACCCATTAATTTTGTAATGGGATGCTGTTGCTGTCCATTGGAAGAAAGATTAAAAGTAAAAAGAGAAGGTACGGGATCTGATATTGTATGGCCAAGATCCAGTAACCACCTGAACATGGCAGATTTTGGATAGCCACCACAGGCAATGCAAACATAATCAGCCATCATTCTTTGCCCATTGGACAGCGTCAGGTCAAAACTTGCTTCCTTTTTGATAATGTGTTTAACTTCTGAGTTCATCCTGATGTCAACCTGGTAAAGATTAGCCTCATTTAACAGACAACTGATAATAGTTTGCGATGAATCGGTTTGAGGGAACATACGGCCATCTGCCTCCGTCTTTAACTTTACATTTCTTTCTTCAAACCACCTCACCGTATCAGTTGTAAAAAAATCATGAAAGCTTTTTTTCACAAAGTTCAGTCCACGAGGATAGCGTTTACTCATTTCCGTTATATCAAACAAAGCATGGGTAACATTGCATCTGCCACCTCCTGAAATCCTGACCTTTGATAATAATTTAGTTGTTTTCTCAAGGAGAATCACCTTAAGAGAAGTGTTTAGTCTGGCAGCATTTACTGCACAAAAGAAACCTGCCGCGCCGCCCCCTATCACTATAAGGGTTTGTGTTTGTTGTTGTGATACCTGGGTGGTCATTTAATAATTGAAAAACAGCCAGCATTACAGGGAGTACAAATTGTTCTCCGCTTTATCAACATGTAAAATATTTTATCAGTAATCTGAAAACAAATTAGCATTTGCCCGTTCGGCTTCCTCAATGGGTGCGTAATTGGAAAGTATATCAGCCTGGCCCCTTTTCACACAAACATCGTGTTCAAAATGTACAGAAGGTTTTCCATCTTTTGTTCTCACTGTCCAGCCATCTGTATCGGTAAACACATCCTTTTTTCCCATATTGATCATTGGCTCAATAGCAAGTACAAGTCCTTCTTTCAAAACAATACCGGAACCACGCCTCCCATAATTCGGCACCTGTGGTTCCTCATGCATATTTTTCCCCAGCCCATGACCAACCAGTTCCCTTACCACACCATATCCATTCTTTTTTTCAGTATGCTCCTGGATGGCAAAGGCAATATCGCCGACCCTGTTCCCTGCCACTGCTTTTTCAATTCCCCTGTATAATGATTCTTTTGTGGTCTTTACCAGTTTAACCACTTCATCAGCTGGTTTGCCAATCATGAAGGTATAAGCATGGTCTCCATGAAACCCATTCTTATAGGCACCCACATCAACCGATACGATATCACCTTCCTTTAATTCATACTGGCCAGGGAAACCATGCACCACCACATCATTTACCGAAATACATGAATTAAATGGATATCCGTTGAAATTTAAAAAAGAAGGTATGGCCTTTTGATCATGCAGAAATTCTCCTATAAAATTATCAATTGAAATAGTGGTGATAACCGGCTTCAGGATCTTTGCCACCTCGCAAAGTGATTTACTGACCAGCAGAGCGCTTTCTCTCATCAATTCTATTTCCTGACTATTCTTGTAATGAATCATTTTAGCTAAAATTATATACAGGGCACTCTAATGAACAGAGGCTTTTTTATTTTGTATAAAAAAAACCTGGCAAGCTTTCTTACCAGGTTTTAAGTATTATGACATTGAGCCTTCTTAAATCTTAATGCCCAAACCTTAATTAATAAGATGCCTGCGTAACAGTTCTGCCCTGAATTCTGCCACTCTTCATCAAACCATCATATTGACGCATCAGTAACTGGGTTTCTATCTGCTGCAAAGTATCAAGAATAACGCCCACCATGATCAATAATGAAGTACCGCCAAAAAACTGCGAAAAGCTGGGCTGAACACCTGCCAGTTGCACCAGTCCCGGAAGGATACCAACCAGCGCCAGTAAGATGGCACCTGGTAAAGTGATCTTATCCATAATAGAACCAATATAATCAGCCGTAGGCTGGCCAGGCTTCACTCCTGGAATAAATCCGTTATTCTGCTTGAGGTTATCGGCTATCTGCTTGGGATTAAAAATCAAAGCTGTATACAGAAAGGTAAATCCAATAACCACAATTGCATAAATGGCCATATACCATCCGTTGGACGGATCCGTGAATATTCTTTGAATGCCCTGCCCTGTTTCTGTTGTACCCCACTTGGTAAGATTAAATAATGTAGGCAGAAACATAATAGCCTGCGCAAAGATGATAGGCATTACACCTGAACTGTTCACTTTAATAGGAAGGAACTGGCGGGCACCACCAAACTGGCGGTTACCTACAATCTGTTTGGCATAATTAACCGGGATCTTCCGGACGCCCTGCACTAACAATACACATCCCATGATTACTGCAATGAGGAAAACGATCTCCAGAATAAACAGGAGTATCATACCTGCAGGGTTTGATTTTACAACAAGCTCCTGAATGAATGACTGAGGTAAAACAGCAATGATACCGATCATGATGATCAGTGAAGTACCATTACCCAGGCCCTTATCAGTGATCTTTTCACCAAGCCACATAACAAACATGGTTCCTGCCGTCAACAGTAATACTGTAGACAACCAGAAATAAGGCTGGTAGGAAGGTGCTACACCACCACTCTGGCTTGTGATCTGTTGAATATAAGATACGTAAGCAGATGCCTGTACAATGGTAACAGCAATGGTAAGATAACGGGTCCATTGATTAATTTTCTTACGGCCGCTTTCTCCTTCCTTTTGCATTTTCTGAAACTGGGGAACCAGTACGGTTGCCAGCTGCATAAAGATGGATGCCGAGATATAAGGCATGATACCGAGTGCAAAAATAGAAGCCTGTGAAAAGGCACCACCTGCAAACATATCTATCATACCTAAAATTCCATTGTTGGAATTAGCCATTGATTCTGAAATACCTTCAGGATCTATACCAGGCAATACGATATGTGTACCAACCCTGTAAATGAAAATCAGGAGTAGTGTAAAAAGGATCTTGGAACGCAATTCCTCGATACTCCAGATATTTTTTAGTGTTTGAATAAATTTTTTCACGGAAAATGAAATGTTTTCGGTCCTTAAGAAAAAAAAGAATCTCG
>CBIHLW010000339.1:0-3784 GCA_966210755.1 uncultured bacterium | reverse complement strand
CCATCTTCCTGCTCTTGGATCTTCTCCTTCAGTAATAGCCCTGGTACAGGGTGCACAGCCAATACTTATAAATCCTTTATCGTGTAATTCATTATAGGGTACAGAAAACACCTTTATATAATTCATAACATCTTCAATACTCCAGTTCAATAAAGGGTTTACTTTATAGATCTCCTTATCATCCAGCCATTCAACTATTGGAATATTTTTCCTGTGATCTGTTTGAGATGCCCTTAAGCCCGTGATCCAGACAGAAGCTCCTTTCAACGCCCGGTTCAAAGGTTCAACCTTGCGGATATTACAACAGGTTTTACGGTTGGCAACAGATTCATAAAACAGGTTAGGACCATGTTCATTCACCATGTTTTGTACCGCATCGGCCTGCGGAAAATACATGTCAATATTGATCCTGTACCTTGCTCTGGTTTTTTCAATGGTCTCATAAGTTTCATTGAACAACCTTCCTGTATCAATGGTAAAAATCCTTACCGGTATATTATTTCTTGAAATGATATCTGTGAGCACCTGGTCTTCCTGTCCCAGAGAGGACGAAAAGGTAACACCACCCGGAAATATCTGCGCGGTTTGTTTCAATGCTTCATCAACACTGAAATTGTGGTACAGGTTTGTAAGTTGTTCAAGGCGGTCCATATCTGCTTTTTAAAAATAAAAACGGTTGAAAAGAACCCTGGCTCATTTCAACCTTTAGTACGCTGGCAACTACTCTTCATCCGGAATAGGTGTATACCGCAAATAGGGTTTTACCACTTTTACGCCTTTAGGAAATTTCCTGACCGCATCTTCTGTTGAAACGGATGGTACAACAATGGCATCTTCGCCTTGTTTCCAGTCGGCCGGTGTTGCCAGACTATGTTTTGATGTGAGCTGCAGTGAATCGATCACTCGTAGTATTTCGAAAAAATTTCTGCCTGTAGAAGCAGGATAGGTAATGGAAAGCTTGATGGTTTTATCCGGACCAATCACAAATAAAGACCTGACGGTTGCCGTGGCTGAAGCATTGGGATGGATCATATCATAAAGACCGGCCACTTCCCTGTTTTCGTCAGCAATCAAAGGAAAGTCCACCGTACAGTTCTGGGTTTCATTGATGTCGTTCACCCAGCCTATGTGCTTATCAAGGGGATCAACACTTACCGCAAGCACTTTTACATTGCGTTTGGCAAATTCTTCTTTTAATAAAGCTGTTCTTCCCAATTCGGTAGTACATACGGGTGTATAATCGGCAGGGTGGGAAAATAAAACGCCCCAGCTATTGCCAAGGTACTGGTGAAAATCAATTTCACCTTCGGTAGTCTGAACCCGGAAATTGGGTGCTGTATCTCCTAATCTTAGTGACATAAGAAACATTTTCAGGATGAATAATGCGGTGAAATTAAAGCAAAACTCATTATCCTACCATTTTAGTAGGGTGATTTATGTCATGCCGTGAATTGTTAACAAATCAACAAGGGATGGTTAATTGATCTTCAAATTCCCGGTAGTAGCCTATCCTCCCGGCCTGAAGAAAGATCCTGTAGTGTTTTATGTTCGAGGATATTTAAGGTGGCATCTCTTACAGCTTCCATAATCTGGTGGAGACCGCAGTTCTTTTCATCGCAATTATTGCATTTGCGATAGAAATAAAGGCTTACACAGGGGAGCATGGCAATGGGTCCGTCCACGATCCTAACCACCGACGCCACCGATGTTTCTGAAGGATGGTTACGGATATAATAACCACCGCCTTTCCCTTTTTTACTTTCCAGTATACCGGCCTTTTTTAATTCCAGTAAAATATTCTCCAGAAATTTGATGGGGATCCTTTTTTGCGTGGCAATATCCGAGATCAGCACCGGTCCCTTCTGATACCTGTCAACCAGGTGGGTCAATGCACGGAACGCATATTGAGCCTTGCTTGACAACATCAGCTGGCTTCCTCCCTGAGGGTAATGATATAATGGATGCCGGAGTGTTTTTGTAACATGGCTGAAACACCGCAATATTTTTCCAGTGAAAGGTCAATAGCTTTTTTGATCTTATCCCGGTTTTCTTCAGTTGCCGTTAAGATATAATTGATCTGTATATCCCTGAATACTTTGGGAGGTCCTTCTGTTTGTTCGGTCTCCACCTCAATTTCAAGGCCGGCAAACGGAACCCGCATTTTTTCCAGTATCTCAACAACATCAATCCCCGAACAACCGGCAAGTCCGCTCAATAATAAGGCCTTTGGAGAAAAACCGGCCTTGCCATCAATATCGATCTTTGACTGGCCATAGCTCGATTCAAAAGCCATCCCTGATTTCCATTTTGTAATTGTTTTCATATTGTTCAATAACACGATTTTAAATGATGAATATTTGCTGACTGCCGGCCAATGGCTATTGGCTTTTCCCATGTTTCTCATTCTGCAACGCCGTATCCATATTCCACTCCACTCTTTTTACAAAATCATGCTGCCGCACCGGACAATCTTTTTTTTGGCAAATATGGCATTGAAAATAAAGACAACCATCACTATGTACAAACAATTCAAGAGACTGCCCAAAATTATCACGGATCAATTTAGCCAGCTCGTCTATTTCCGCGTGGGCCTGGTGAATATTCAGGTACCATGGAACTGTAAGGTGACAGTCCACATGCAAAACATTTCCATACTTGATCACCCGCAGATTATGAAGATCAACCCAATTTTCCTTTTTATGCTCATCCAGTATCCTTATCATTCTTTCTAACAGGTTCATGTCTGCTTCATCCATTATTCCAGCCAGGGAGATCCTGGTAATTTTATAACCGGTATAAATGATGTAAAGTCCAAACACCATGGCCACTGCGCTGTCGATCCAGGCATAACCGGTAAAGGATATCAGCAACAATCCTCCGATGATGGCGATGGTAGAATAGGTATCGGTTTGAAGATGTTTGCCACTGGCAACCAAAGCGAGTGAATTATGTTTTTCACCCTGCCTTTTGCCGAGCCATCCCATCACCCAGTTGATCAGTGCAGTACTTCCAATGAGAATAATTCCTGTATCTACCTGTACAATATCGCCAGGATAGATCAGCCGTTTACCTGCATTATAAATGATGAGCACACCCGCTGATAATATGAGTGTTCCTTCTATAGCAGCAGAAACAAATTCTGCTTTGCCATGCCCATAAGGATGGTCTTTATCTCTGGGCTTTGCAGATACATATAAACTGAATAAACCAATAAATCCTGCAACAACGTTCACAATACTTTCCAGAGCATCGGTAAGAATAGCAACAGAGTGGGTTATATAATAAGCTGTGAACTTTATAACCAATAAAAAAGCAGAAACAATTGCAATCCATCTCTGGAGCCTGATATTGTTCTGCTTTTCATTTGCTGACCTGGAGATCAAATTAATTTTTCCTGAAATTAAACGACAGATTGGTAACGGTCTGAAATAAAATCCCAGTTTACCACTTTCCACCAGTTAGTAATATAATCAGGCCTTTTATTCTGGTACCTTAAATAATAGGCGTGTTCCCAAACATCGAGTCCTAATAATGGAAATCCTTTTATCTCTGACACATCCATTAAAGGGTTATCCTGGTTTGGTGTAGACCCGATCCTTAATTTTTTATCCGCATCCACCACAAGCCATGCCCAACCGCTACCGAATCGCGTTTTACCTGCAGTTTCAAATTGTGTTTTGAATGCTTCAACAGAACCAAAGCTTTGTGTTAATGCACTGGCTATGCTACTTCCTGAAGGTGGATTGGCTACTCCGTTTGGTGACATGCATTTCCAGAATAATTC
>CBIHLW010000338.1:0-3790 GCA_966210755.1 uncultured bacterium | reverse complement strand
AAACATTAATTCCATAGGGAAATATGTTTTCAAAAAAATGCTCTTGTAACTTTCCACGGCAAAGGATGCCGAATGTGCTTTTGAAAAAGAATATACTCCAAAGCTTTCAATCTGTCTCCACACTTCCTTTGCAATTTCATCAGTATGTCCCATTTCCTTACAATTAACAAAGAACTTATCGCGTATGGCTTCAAATTCCTTTCTTCCCCTGTATTTTCCACTCATGGCACGCCTGAGCACATCCGCTTCACCCATGTCAAGACCGGCAAAATGGTGTGCGATCTTGATCACATCTTCCTGGTACACCATTACTCCATAGGTTTCTTCCAGCAATTCCTTCATTTTTGGATGGAGGTATTCAAATTTCCCGGGATGGTGAAAGCGGTAAATATATTCGCGCATCATTCCTGATTGCGCCACACCCGGACGTATAATGGAACTGGCGGCAACGAGTGTGATATAATCATCACACTTCAGCTTCAACAACAATTGCCTCATAGCCGGACTCTCGATATAAAAACAACCAATAGTATCTGCCCTTCTTATCTGTTCCGCCACCTTAGGATCTTTTTTAAATTTTTCCACTTCCCTTATGTCTATTGAAATGGATCGGTTTTCCTTCACCAGCCGTATGGCTTCCCTGATATGTCCCAACCCACGTTGAGAAAGAATATCCAATTTATACAACCCTACTTTTTCTGCAACAAACATATCTATCTGTGCAGTGGCAAAACCCTTTGGAGGCAGGTCCAATGACGTGTACTGATGAATGGGTTCTTCTGAGATCAGCATGCCACCCGGATGTATGGACAAATGATTGGGAAAGTTTTTGAGCATGGCTCCATAGCGAAGTATCAGCCGCTGGTACCTGTCGTCCTTGTACGTTGATTTCGGATTATTGAGTAATTCATCTACTTATTCCTTTGGTAAACCAAACACCTTTGCCAGATCCCTGATGATGGCATTGTGTTGAAATGATGTGTACATACCCAGCATCGCCACATGATCCCTGCCATAACGTTTGAAAATATAATCGATCACTTCATCGCGGTCCTGCCAGCTGAAGTCAATATCAAAATCGGGCGGAGAGGTGCGGTATGGATTCAGAAATCTTTCAAAATAAAGATCAAGGTCTATTGGATTTACATCCGTGATCTGCAAACAATAAGCAACGATGGAATTAGCCCCCGATCCCCGTCCAACATAATAAAATCCCCTGCTTTGCGCATACCTGATCACATCCCAGGTGATCAGAAAATAGGCATTGAATCCCAGCTTATCAATGATGCCCAATTCTTTTTTAACCCTTTGTTCTGCAATTTTGTTTTTCAAACCATAGCGGTAACGGAGTCCATCCATGGCAAGTTTTTCCAGCAGGATCCGGTCGTTTTCCTTTGATGAGGAAAATTGTTTTTTATTCTTATCCGTATGCAGGTCCAGCTGATAAGCACAGGAGTCGATCAGCCTGAGTGTATTGGTTACAATAAATGGATATTGCTTAAACGCATTCAATACTTCTGCGGGTGAAAGAAAGTATTCATCGGCCGCAGCCAGTTCACCACCCTCCTGTTTGCTCAAAATGATATTTTTATCAATGGCCCTGAGCAGCCGGTGCAGGTTAAAACTGGTTTTATCCCGGTACGTTACCGGCTGAATTACCACCAGTTTGTTTTGAATGGAAGCAACAGGCATTGAAAAAAGCTTGTTGACCTGCGAAGGCCTTACGCCTATCAATTCATTTTCACCAAGATCACCGGATGATGACCTGTTCATAGAATAGATCACATACACATGTTCTGAAAACTTTTCAGGGCTGTAGGGTTCCTTTGACTGAAGGAATTTGGAGAGGTAGCGGTTGATCTCAAGCAAACCCTGATCATTGCGGGCAATTAAAATAAAGACCAGGTCATCACCATTCCTGATCTCTACACCAAGCAGTGGCCTGATTTGTTTTTCATTACAGAAACTATAAAAATCCCACCAGTCGGCCGTGTTATTGATATTGGTTAAAGCCATAGCTGAAGCGCCTTTATCCGCGGCTTCATCCACCAGTTCCTGGGTACTGAATGTACCATAGCGATAAGAAAAATAAGTTTTGCAATTGAGGTACATGATAGTAGTTGATTATAAAATTCCGCTGGCCCGCATGATCATATATTTTCCGAAACGCCCGTTCAGCTTGTCCATTTCCTGGTATAGCCTGATGAGGTCATCTGTATCTTCAAAAAGACTGATCTGGTAGTTGCCGGGAACCAGGTGTGAAAACCTTACTCCAATCAGTCGTACCAGTAACCTTCTGTCGTAAAGTTTTATAAATAGTTCTTTTACTTTTTTGATCAGCACATTATCAAGAGAGGTATAAGAGATGGTGCATTGTTTTGTAACCGTATCAAAATTTGAATAACGGAGTTTCACTGTAACACAACCTGCAAGTTTATTCTGGCTTCTCAGTTCATGTGCAATTTTCTCCGTCATTCTAACCAGTTGGGCATTCATGAACCGCAGGTCGATGGTATCCGTTTCAAAAGTATTTTCCGTGCTGATGCTTACCTGTTCCTGGTAGGGCACTACGGGAGATTCATCAATGCCATTGGCCCTTCGCCATATTTCCACGCCGCTTTTTCCCATCAGGTTCTCCATCATTTCAACCGGGATCTCGCTGAGTGTGCGAATGGTTCTCACACCCATTTGCCTGAATAGCTGCGAGGTCTTTGCACCTACCATCGGAAGTTTTTCTATAGGAAGCGGTGCCAGGAAATTCTTTTCCTTTCCAAAAGGGCTTTCGAGCTGCCCGTCTGGCTTGGCTTCATTGGTAGCCACCTTGCTTACCAGCTTGTTTGTTGCAAGTCCGTAAGAGATCGGAAGACCAGTCTCTTTCATGATGGTCTTCTTGATCTCAAACGTATACTTACTGCACCCAAAGAATTTATCCATACCGGTCATGTCCACATAGAATTCATCTACGCTGGCCTTTTCAAACTGCGGCACTTTCTCAGCAATGATATCGGTTACCAGGCGTGAATATTTACTATAACTTTCATGATCACCGCTCATGATCATGGCCTGTGGACACAGGCGCCGTGCAAGTTTCATGGGCATGGCGGAATGTACTCCGAATCTTCGTGCCTCATAGCTGCAGGCTGCAACAACGGCACGGTCACTATGTCCACCTATCAACAATGGCTTTCCCTTTAACCTGGGATTTTTCAGGCATTCCACGGATACAAAAAAAGTATCGAGGTCGAGGTGCACGATTGTCCGATTATAATTGAACATATTGTGCAAAGCTAAATTTTTTAGCAAAAGGAAGAAGAATAATTGAAAATTAAAATTCAAAAACAGCCTCCCGGGGAAGTCCAATCAAAGCAGGCACATGGTGGGATCAGGATAAATCTCTGCACCCGCCTTACGGTTTTTCAACCGGTTTAACCAGTTTTACCTGTTCTTACAGAGGTTTACTTTCCAATAATGCAACTAAAGCCTGGTGATGAAACAGTGAAGATTTTACTTCAGCTGGCAATAATAAGGTTAACTTTAAAAGAGCCCATTCTAAAGGGCAAATTATGAAAAAGTTCTTTCTAACTGCTTTTATAGGACTTGCATTAACTTCCTTTTCGCAAGAGTCAGCAGCACCCTGTTGTAGTATAGTAGGCATCGATTCAAAAACAAATCATGTAATTGCAAGGAACAATGTAACCGGGCAATTATTCAGCTTCAAGGCTGATGCTTTGGATATCCGATCAATGAGATTAAAAGATCCTGTTATAGCCAATTCCAATTTTAGCCAGGT
>CBIHLW010000337.1:0-3811 GCA_966210755.1 uncultured bacterium | reverse complement strand
CCTGCCCCGCTGCACACCTTTGCCGGTACTTTGTTAAAGGAAACATTCGCGATTTCGATGCCGTTTACAATTTTGGAAAAACGCTTGATGCCATTACCATAGAAATTGAAAATGTAAATATTGATGCACTTGAGAAACTTGAATCAGAGGGTGTAAAGGTATATCCGAAGCCTTCCGTTTTGAGAATTATCAAGAACAAGATACTCCAAAAACAATATTATGCCCAACTGCAGGTACCCACCCCTGCCTTTGTGGTTTTGAGATCTAAAAGTGAAATAAAAGACCATACTCATTTATTACCGGCCGTTCAAAAACTTGCTGAAGGTGGTTATGATGGCCGCGGTGTGCAGGTAATAGATGGTATTTCAAATGCTGATTCCGGTTTTGATGAGGACAGCATCCTGGAAAAAAAGGTCAGACTCAAAAAAGAGATAGCGGTGATTATTGCAATAGACCAAAATGGTAAATCAGCATTTTACCCACCGGTTGAAATGGTTTTTAATAAAGACCTTAACCAGCTTGATTATCAGATCTGTCCCGCAGATGTTCCACAACAGGTGCTTTGGAAAATGGAAGCTATTGCACTGGCCGTTGTTAAAAATTTTAATTCGCCAGGCTTATTTGCCGTTGAACTATTCATTGATGAGAATGATGAAGTTTTTGTAAATGAAACAGCGCCGCGTGTTCACAACAGCGTGCATCATACTATTGAAGCCCATTACAGCTCGCAATTCGATATGTTATGGCGCATCCTGCTTGGTCTTCCCCTGGGTAATACAAAACCCATCATGTCGTCGGTAATGATCAACATCATTGGAGGCGAAGGCCACACAGGCTTACCAATATACCAGGGACTGGAAGAAGTGTTACAGATAGAAAACGCTTTTGTACATATTTACGGAAAGCATGAAACCAAGCCAGGACGTAAGATGGGTCATATTACCATCATGAGTAATGAAAAAAATGACCTCATTCACAAGGCCTACAGGATCCGTCAAATATTGACTGTGATCAGTTAATCCTTCCATTTGGCCGTTCATCAGTCTGATAAGGTTAAAAAATGTTAATGGTTGAACCCCGATCGTATTTTAAGGCCCGTTTTCTTTTAGAAGGGACTAAATTTGGCGCTCTATCACCAATCAGGAAACTCGTGAAATCTATCTCTCCATTTTATTTTATTGTTTTAGTATTTGTTTTAGGAACCATCACTTCCTGCAGCAGCAAAAGAAAGAAGGAAGCTGAAGCCAGGCAGCAGCAGGGCAATACTGCAAGACCTCCCGCAAGGGTTGATGCCTACGTTGTTCAAACAAGAACTATCAGTGAAAGCATAGAAGTTCCAGGCTCTATTGTTGCAGATGAATCAACAGAAATACATCCGGAAATCTCCGGACGCATCACACAATTATATATTCGTGAGGGCGCTTATGTAAATAAAGGTGCTGTACTGGCCAGGCTTTATGACGCTGACCTGCAGGCACAAAAAAGAAAGATCCAGGTTCAGTTGCAGATTGCACAGAAAACAGAAGAACGTTATGAAGAATTACAAAAGATCGGAGGTATAAGTAAACAGGATTATGATATAACCCGTTTGAATGTAAGCAATCTTCGTGCAGACCTCGATATTGTTAATACCGATATTTCACGCACCTTAATCAGGGCTCCATTCAGGGGAAAACTGGGTTTGAAAGAAGTTAGTACCGGTGCTTTTGTTACGCCATCCAGTGTTATTACCACTATTCAAAAGACCAGTGATCTCCGTCTTGATTTTAATGTACCTGAAAAATACATCAGTGAAATAAAAAAAGGACAGATCGTCAACTTCACTGTTGAAGGCCATGATGGTGGTTATACTGCAGTGGTGGTGGCTACAGAATCGGGCATAGCGGAAGAAAACCGCAGCCTCACTGTAAGAGCAACAGTTAGAGGTGTGGAACAAGGTCTGGTGCCGGGTGCATTTGCTAAAGTGAAACTTTCATTTGCACCGGACCCGAATGCTTTGATGATCCCTACGCATGCGGTAATTCCACAGGCAAGAGGGAAAAAAGTGTATGTATATAATAACGGCACGGCAGATTTTGTAGAAGTTACCACCGGCATCCGGGATTCTTCCATGATCCAGATCACCAGCGGGCTTTCGCAGGGTGATACCGTTATTGTTACCGGATTGCTCAGCCTGAGACCTGAATCTAAAGTGATTGTAAGACAAATAACCAATAGTTCAACCAAGAAAAGTTAGGGAACGTATGAATATTTCAGAGATCAGTTTAAGGAGACCGGTACTTGCCATTGTACTTAACATCCTTATCATCGTCTTTGGCGTGATCGGATTTAATTTCCTTGGCATTCGCGATTATCCGGCCATTGATCCTCCTAACATTAATGTGCGAACGAATTACAGAGGCGCTAATCCCGAAATCATTGAACAACAGATTACAGAGCCTCTGGAAAAAGCCATCAATGGTATTGCAGGTATTAAGAACATCACTTCTTCCAGCAGTTCCGGCTCAAGCAATATCAATGTTGAATTTGAATTAAGCGTTGACCTGGAAGCAGCAGCTAATGATGTAAGAGATAAAGTTTCCCGTGCCTCACGATCACTGCCCGATGACCTTGATGAACTTCCTGTTGTATCGAAAGCTGATGCCAGTTCAGATGCCATTATTTCAATGACGGTACAAAGCGATACCAGGAACCAGCTGGAAATTTCAGAATGGGCAAACAATGTATTACTCGAAAGAATTCAAACAATACCAGGCGTAAGCGCCATTCAGATCTGGGGCGAAAAAAGATATGCCATGCGGATCTGGTTCGATCCGCAAAAGCTCACAGCGTATTCGCTTACCCCCAACGACATCCGGCTTGCACTGAGCAGGGAAAATGTTGAATTGCCTTCCGGTAAAATCTCCGGCAACTCAACCGAGCTCATTGTACGCACTTTTGGCCGTTTGAATACGGAAGAAGAATTCAATAATATCATAGTAAAAAATGTAAACGGAACGGATATCAAGATCAAAAACATTGGCTTCGCCGAGCTGGGTCTTGAGAATGAAGAATCTCAATTAAGAGAAAGTGGTATCCCTATGATAGCACTGGCCATTGTTCCGCAACCCGGCAGTAATTATGTAGCCATTTCAGATGAATTTTATAAAAGGTACGAACAGCTGAAAAATGAAATGCCTTCAGATGTTACAGTGAACATTGCCATGGACCAGACAAAATTCATTAAAAGGTCTATTGCTGAAGTTGAGGAAACCCTGATGATCGCCATCATACTGGTTATCCTCATTATTTATTTGTTTTTCCGGGACTGGATGATCGCCATCAGACCTTTGATTGATATCCCGGTTTCATTAATCGGTGCCTTCTTCATCATGTACATTTCCGGATTTACCATCAATGTACTTTCTCTTCTTGCCATTGTTCTGGCAACAGGACTTGTGGTGGATGATGGAATTGTGGTGACGGAAAATATCTATAAGAAAATGGAAGCCGGCATGGACAAATGGCGGGCAGCAAGGGAAGGATCAAAAGAGATCTACTTTGCCGTTATTTCAACTTCCATCACCCTGGCTGTTGTGTTTCTTCCTATCATCTTCCTCCAGGGATTTGTTGGAAGATTGTTCCGTGAATTTGGGATCGTGGTGGCAGGTGCTGTTCTGATATCGGCATTTGTATCCCTCACCCTCACACCAGTACTTAATGTGATGTTAAGTAAAAAGGATGTTCACAAACATTCATGGTTTTACAGGAAAACAGAACCATTCTTCAGGGGTCTGGAAAATGGCTATAAAAATATTCTTACAAAATTCAT
>CBIHLW010000336.1:0-3822 GCA_966210755.1 uncultured bacterium | reverse complement strand
TTAAAGTTTCTGATTGGCTTTTTGCTAATGGCAAATGGCCATCGGCTAAAGGCCCTTATTATACTATTGCCAGAATATCGCTTTCTCTCATGATCAAAAAGTCTTCTCCTTCAATGGAGATCTCTGTTCCTGCATATTTACCATATAACACGGTATCGCCTTCTTTTACAGTTACAGGTTCATCTTTTTTACCCGGACCGGCTGCGATCACGGTACCACGTTGTGGTTTTTCCTTTGCTGTGTCAGGGATAATGATTCCGCCGGCAGTTTTTTCTTCAGCTGCAGCAGGCCTTACGATAACTCTGTCGTGTAGAGGGGTAACACTTACTTTGTTAGCCATACTTTATGAATTTTTGGTTTGATGAAAATTTTGAAGTAATCCGCTTATAGCGGACGGCAAATGTAGGCTAATTGTATGCCATCGGCATTTAAAGTGAAAAAATTTCAGTTTTGAGCAGTTAAGTCAGTTTCATCATCAGTTTCTACTGCCTTAATTGTCATTTTTTCATTTTAAGCCAGCTCCTTCCACCAAGTTTGTCAGTCATTTGCTGGAAACGACCAAAATGCAAACCTGTTTGGAATTTTCGGGTTCCTTATCCAAAAAACTGTAGGTTCATCCGGGAATATTTACAGTTTAGCAATAATTTCTTCTTCTCATCTGCAGCATTTTAGATATTTGTATGCTCAGGTATAGGAAATCTGACGAATCAAATCAATGAGACTATTACTAACCGCTTTCATAATAATAAGTTGCAGCTATCTCACCAGTGCGCAAACACCCTGCACAACAAGGGGGCAAAATCCATCCACGGCTTTTCCGGTTTGTGGTACCAGCACCTTTACACAAAGCAGTGTGCCCATTTGTGGAGGAAGGGCGGTTACTTCTCCAACCTGTTCGCCGGGTATCCTTTCAGATGTGAATCCTTTCTGGTATAAGTTTACCTGCTTTCAGTCCGGGACACTGGCTTTCAGGATCACTCCGCATACCAATTCAGAAGACTATGACTGGCAGCTTTTTGATATCACCAACAGAAATCCGGATGATGTGTATACAGATGTCAGTCTTTCCATCGCATCTAACTGGAGCGGTGAAGGGGGTGAAACCGGGGCTTCTTCAGCTGGTACTTCTCAATTTGTTTGTGAAGGGTTTGGAAAACCTCTGTGGAGCAAGATGCCTGCGCTGGTGGCTGGTCATGAATACTTATTGCTGGTAAGTCATTTTACCCAGACACAAAGCGGTTACAATCTTTCATTTAACGGAGGTACAGCCGTTATCACCGATTCCACGCCACCCAAAATAAAATATGCAGAAGCGGCCTGCGATGGAACCCTCATCAGGGTAAAGCTGAATAAAAAAATGAAATGCGGTACCATTGCGGCCAATGGTTCAGATTTTTTTATTACACCGGGAAATTTACCGGTAGTGAGCGCAACGGGCATCGGATGCAATACTAATTTTGATACAGATTCAATTGAGGTTTTATTGGGTACTCCCCTTGCTCCTGGTACATACACGCTGAATGTAAAGACGGGATCAGATAACAATACGGTACTCGATTACTGTGATAACGGAATTGCCAGTACTGATAAAGCTGACTTTACGGTTTATCCGCTGGTTTCAACACCCATGGATAGCTTGATACCTCCTGCGTGCGCACCATCCTCGATCAGTCTTGTTTTCAGTAAGCCAATGCTTTGTAATACTGTAGCGTTGAATGGCAGTGATTTTACCGTAACAGGCCCCCACCCTGTTAGCATAACCGGGGCAACTGCAAATTGCGCAGCTGGAAGTACAACATCCAGAACAATAACTATAAATTTCTCAGAACCACTTACAAGGGCCGGAACGTATACGCTTACACTTCAAAGAGGCTCTGATGGTAATACCGTAAAAAATGAATGCGGTATGGAAACTCCATTAGGTTCAACGCTCACTTTTGTATTAAAGGATACCGTAAACGCGGATTTCAGTTTTCAAAAATTATATGGATGCGTAACCGATACCATCAATTTTTTTCATTCAGGTGCTAACGGTGTAAATGAATGGCATTGGGAAATGGACGATAATCAGAGCAGCACCATTCAAAATCCTCAGGGACTGTACCAGATCTTTGAAAGCAAACGTGTTCAGCTGGCAGTCAGTAATGGATTTTGCGTTGACACGAGTGAACAGAATATCATACTTGATAATTACCTCGAAGCCGACTTCACCGTATTTGAAGATAATTGTCCCAATGAAGAAATTATTTTTACAGGAAGTCCCACCGGAAATGTTGTGGAACATAGCTGGGATTTTGGAGATGGCAGCAGTTCAGGACTCCCATCTCCTAAGCATACATATGCTGCACCATTTACAACAACACCTTTCCAGGTGCGGTATACGGTTACCGACAGCCTGGGATGTGAACATACCAAACAGAGAACAGTAAAGATCTATAGCTCCTGTTACCTTGCCGTTCCTTCTGCATTTACTCCCAATAACGATGGCAAAAATGATCTCCTGTATCCATTGAATGCGGTGAAAGCGGAGAACCTGAACTTTAAGGTATTTAACCGCTGGGGCCAGTTGGTTTTTGAAACCAGAAACTGGAAAAACGGCTGGAATGGAAAAATAAATGGAGTGGATCAGGGTTCAGGTGTTTACGCCTGGATACTCACCTACACCGACAGGATTTCAGGTGAGAAAAGACAAATGAAGGGAACGGCAGTATTGATACGGTAATGCTTTTAATTTTTCTTCACGGATCAACGCAATCTTCACCCAAGTTTAAAATTTAAACCCTGAACTTTGAACTATCTTCGCCGGTTCAAATAGTTCTTAAAACATGATTAGCAGAAGGAATATCAGGGTGAAGGTGATGCAGACCATTTACACGTTAAGTACCCTTGAACAGGATGTTAAACCAGGGGAGCCTGTCAAATTATTGCAAAAGCATTTTGAACAATCAAAAGAAATGCTTGTTTACCTTACTTTTTTTTTAACGGAAGTGGCGGGTTATGCAGAAAAAGATGCTTATGTGAGGAGTTCCAAACACCTTCCTTCCCAGGAAGATCTGAACGTTAACACCAAGATAGCAGGGAATGAGGTTTTGTGGAGAATAAAGGAAGATCCTTCCTTTCAGGCAGAAATTGCCAGATTGAAACCCGAGCACCGGCTTGATAAAGAACTGGTCAAAAAAACTTACCAGCATCTGGTTGCTTCCGATCCCTACAGGCAATACATTCAGACACCGGAAAGAAAACCCAAAGAAGAAAAAGATATCCTGGAATTCATTCTGAACGAGAAAATGATCAATGATGAGATTTTCATTTCTCACGCTGAAGAGAATTTTATGAATTGGGATGATGATGCTGAAATGGTTATCCAGTTACTGGTCAATGTATTGAACAAACCTGCACAAACAGATTTCAAAGTAGTGATCAGTCCTGATAAATGGGATTTTGCCAAAAATCTCATTACCACCACACTTGAAAAGGAAAAATACCTGGAGACTTATATTTTCCCCAGGTTAAAAAACTGGGATTCTGAAAGAATAGCTGCCCTCGATATGATTATTATGAAACTGGGCGTAGCGGAATTTTTATATTTTGAAACCATACCACCCAAAGTAACCATCAATGAATATATTGATATTGCAAAAGAGTACAGCACCCAGCAAAGCGGTCAGTTTGTAAATGGCATTCTGGATAATATACATAAGGAGCTGGTTCAACAGGGCAAATTACACAAAACAGATTTTAAGAAAGCTTAACAGCTCTTTTCAATTACATTTGCAACTGCAAAAAATATACAATGAAATATTTATTTATTTGTTTGATAGC
>CBIHLW010000335.1:0-3840 GCA_966210755.1 uncultured bacterium | reverse complement strand
GAACATTCCTCACTCCCGCTATCACGCTCACTCCCGCTCTGATTTTCATGTTACACTTATCTATTTTCATGGTTCACATAATTCTTCAAAAAGAAGTTGATCAATCCTTCTAATTTTATTGCATTCTCATGTGCGAAACAGTGGTTCAAACTGTTTCATAATGTTTAATAGATAATTGATCCCGGGCGGTTTTTACCGCCTGGTTCTTTTTGCAGGTTCCAACTTAAATGACAATCAAAGGACAGCATCCGCTGTTTTATTCATGTAATTTAACTGGACAATGTTTTTTGAGGAATTAAGGTGACGGTTTTGTGACTTTTCAATGCCGTTCTTACATCATTACGGTACTTTTCTTTAATGATGTCGCTCATGTTTCTATTGAATACTTTGCTTTTTACCCAGGATATAATATCAAGGTATACAAATACCCTGGCCTGGTAGCGGTGTTTTTCAAGTGGCTGAACCCTCTCCAGGAATTTTTCCATTTCCAGTTTCATTTTAGATCGCGGGATATAATAGGATCTTCTTAAAAACCGGATCATCTCTTCTTCTATTTTTGTAAGGTTCTGCATCTTTGACATGAACCGGTAAACAGATTTTGAGAGATATTCCATCAGTTCATGGTTGCCCAGTTCATAGTGGGCCAGCAGGTGCATTAATCTTGCATAACACTGGAGGTCGTATCTCAGGCCGATATTATCATTGATGATCTTTTGCAGCTGTAAGATGCAGGCATCATAATTCCCATTTCCAAAATACAAACTGGCGATCTTATAAGTTAATACCAGTACGCGGTGGGAGTCAATGAAAAGTGCATATTCATTCAATTTGCTTTCTATGCCGGGAATGAGGCTGGCACCTTCACTGAAGTTTCCATTTAAAAAATGCTGGTTGATCTTCGCTTGTGAAAGGTAGAGATAAGAATGAATCCTGAAATTGTCATTCATCCGGACCCTTTCGGTTTCCGAAAAATTTTCAAAAATAGTAAGAGTCTGTGCGAACTTCAGGTGATTTCTAAGGTCAAAATGGGCATTCAAAAGATTATGGAGCCCTTTGATATAATGGCCTGTCTCCACTCTTTTCATCAGTGGCTGGTCATGAAACAGATCAACCCATTTTTGAGTATACCGGTAATACTGAATGAAATCCTGCCTGATAAAGGCGTACCAGCTAAAACTTTGATACAGGTACAGGCGTTCATAAAATCCTGTTTGCTCACGGGCCTGGGCTGGCAGATTTTCTTCAATAAAAGTTTTGATCCTGTCTTCATCAGCCTCATTTTTCGCATGACCATTTTTAATATACCAGCTGTATAGCTGTAATGCAAGATTCGATAACCTTGCTACCATATCAATATGTGAACTTACCTGTATGGCTTCTGCAGATAAGATCTCAGCCCGGTTTTGAATGCTCCTGGTGATGTGCAGTGATTCAATCCTTTTTTCCAGTGCGATCACCTGTGTCAGAAATGTAAACTTCTGATGGATCTTTGCAGTTTCTTTTGCTTTCTCCAACAGTTTCAGGCTTTGAAAGAACAGGCCTTTTTTATAAAGAATATGCGCATAATCAAACTGCTCATTCAACTGCAGGTCGATGCTGTCTGCACTTTTTAACAGGCGAAGACTGGCCAGCAGCTGCTTATACAAATGGCTTTTAAGATTTGATAGTTGTGCTTTTTGAATGGCCGGAATTTTTTTCAGGATCATTTTCTCATCATATTCCGTCAATTTGTCCAACGCATCAAACAATTGTATCACCTTGAGGTTTTCATTAGATGAACTACGCCGGATATAGAGTTTGAAATGCCGTTTTTCTGCTTTTTCAAGTGAGCGTATCAGTTGAAATAATATGTCGGTTGAACGTTTGGACATAATGAGAATAATCTATATGCCTCAATGTTATCGGGGCATCAGCTTAAGATGTTCCGGATAGGCATCGGTTTTTGAACATTTAATTGTAATTGAGAGATTGGATGTTCTTATAAATTTGCAGTAAGGCCAGGTAAGAACATATAGCAAGCAACCGGGCAAGTCAGCAATCGCAGCACCCCAAAGGGATCATAAATTCTAATAATAGCAAGTATTGTCAGGCAGGATGGTCCTGCCTTCTTTTCACAAGTATACTCCTTTTTTTACAAAAAAGCCGGACTGGAAAATTTGTTTTGAGTACGCAATTGTTACCCTGGCCTCTGCCCGGTTTAACTATTCATGGATGATTTCAAACCAGGTAGCCAAATAATTCATCATCCTTATTGATTTCCCTGTAATTGATACCATATTTTTCCAGGTTCACGGCCAGCATATGATAATCATTTTTGGATCTTAATTCAATTCCAACCAGGGCAGGACCTTTTTCTTTATTATGCTTTTGAATGTATTCAAATCGTGTGATGTCATCGTTGGGTCCAAGCACATGGTTAACAAATTCTTTAAGCGCCCCTGGTCTTTGTGCAAAGCTTATCAGGAAATAATGCTTCAACCCTTCATACTGAAGCGACCTTTCCTTGATCTCCTGCATCCTGTCTATATCATTGTTACTTCCGCTTACAATGCACACAATATTCCTGTTCTTTATGCTTTCTGCCATATCATCCAGTACAGCCATGGATAAGGCGCCTGCAGGTTCAACCACAATGGCTTCTTCATTGTATAATTTCAATATGGTGGAGCAGATCTTTCCTTCAGATACCAGCAACATATCATCAATAACTTCTTTGCAGATGGAGAAACTAAGGTCACCCACTCTTTTAACCGCTGCACCATCAACAAACCTGTCTATATTGTTGAGGGTAACAGGATGGCCGGCTTCCAGCGCTGCTTTCATGGATGGAGCTCCGGCGGGTTCCACACCAATGATCTTTGTACGGGGAGAGAACATTTTAAAATACGATCCTGCACCTGCGCAAAGACCTCCGCCACCTACCGGTATAAAAACATAATCAATTCCGGAAAGGTCTTCCAGTATTTCCATGCCCACCGTAGCCTGGCCTTCTATGATCTTATAATGATCAAATGGTGGTATAAAGACCATGTCATTTTCTAAGCAATATGATTTGGCGGCTTCGGCACAATCATCATAGGTATCACCTAAAAGCCTGATCTCTATAAAATCTTCCCCAAAGAACTTTGTCTGTTCAATTTTTTGCAATGGTGTTATTATGGGCATAAACACTATGCCCCTGCAACCAAGCCTCCGGCAGCTGTAAGCAAATCCCTGTGCATGGTTGCCGGCACTGGCGCAAACAACCCCTTTATTCAATTGGGTTGGGGGAAGGCTGCTCATCATATTATAGGCACCGCGCAATTTATATGACCTTACTTTCTGAAGGTCTTCTCTTTTCAGATAAACATTGCAATCGTATTTTTTGGAGAGACTCTGGCAAAGGGTTAAAGGGGTTTTGCTTACCACCTGTTTTAATCTTTGTGAAGCACCTTCAAAATCAAGCCTGGTGTTTTTCGTTGATGGTTCAGTCATGATACAATGTTGATGTGAATTTTACTTTCTCAAATCTTTTTTCCGTTCCGGGCAATTCTGGTTCCTGGTTTTCGGGGCGCAGACTTCTGACCGTTTTTCCTGCCTGCCATAATTCACTTTCACGCAACTCTTTTAATTCTTCTTCCAGTTTTTGACGATAATCTTCTTTGCTATTGCTCTCAATTGACCTGGCTGCTTCTTTTCCTGCTGCAACTGATTCATATAATTCATTGAAAACAGGAATCGTGGCATCTTTGAATATTTTGTACCATTCCAGCGCTCCTCTTTGTGCGGTGGTTGAGCAATATGCATACAACCAGTCCATTCCGTTTTCCGCCACCAATGGCATCAACGACTGGGTGAGTT